>CAZXWT010000145.1:0-3482 GCA_964644475.1 uncultured Sediminibacterium sp.
TAATAAATTTAATAGCATCTAAAAATTGAGTCGACTCAATTTTTAATACATAAGTTCCTGCATTGATCGTGCTTAGATCTAGCGTTAACCCTTGAAATAAATTATAACCAGTTTCTTTCTTTGTCATTATTAACTGACCATCAGTTGACCAAATACTTACATTAAACTCTTCATTCAATGGCGGTGTATTTTGTAGCTTAACCTTTGTATATGTATTGACTGGATTAGGGTATAATTTCACCCCCAAACTATTGAACTTCATACTCACTTCACAAGTCATAGCAAACTCCCCTGCGTTTTTCACCCCTCTTAAAACTGCTATTCCTGTTTGCACATCTAAACATGCAGCATTGCTTTTAAAATTAATTGCCGAGATTGAATTTGAACTATTGGGTAAGCTACCTACACTACTCATCAAAAAAGAGGCAGACTGTGCGTGTATAGTGAAAGACCCAACAATCATGCAAATAGCTAAAAGCAAATGCTTAAAAGATTTAGATTGATTATTGTCTTGCATTAGTGAAATACATTTTAGTTTTTTGTGTTTGTCCAGTAAGCATATAAGACAAAATCAAATTATTTTCTCCAGCAGATTCAATAGCATACTTATATTCCAATGAACTACCATTGGCTTTTTGAGATTGTATATGGATTTCTATTTTGCCATTCCATTTTTCAATAGAATACAAGCCTTTATATCCATCAGAGTCCGTACTAGTATTATCTTTTAAGAAACTTATAAAATAAGTACTTTGACCAACATATGTTCTTGTATTATTACCCGTTACTGTATAATCTAAATACCAAATTTTGTTAGCTATCATTTGTTTTACCAATTGCATATCAACCCCATCAGTTGATTTAGTACAACCAGACATAAATACTACCAGTATCATGGCAATAGATAAGAATAATTTTGTATTTCGTATTTGTAGCTTCATTGTGTTTCAAATAATTTTTAGAAAATGTCATTTACATTTAACATCATACCTAATTCAAAACTGTTCAAATTGGTAGTAATAGGTTGTTTTGTAAAGGAACTTAATGATGGTTTGTAATGCATAAAGATGGTATAGTATCCATTATTATCTAACTCTAAACCTAGATTCGCGCGAAGCATCACTTTTTTATAACTATTTGTTACGCGATTATGTATGCTTTGACTAGATAGCCTAATATCCATAGAAGGCCCCACAATTGCATATAGCTTAAATTTCTCTAAATTTTTAAAGGCAATTAATTTTTTATAATTAACTCCAATATTTAAAATAAAATATTGATCATCTGCTTTATGTTGTACAAACTCTCCAATAAATGGATCTAGATTGGTTACAGTTGAATATTTTGTACCACTTGAAACTTTGTGTAAACCCATTTCAATATTATACAAATGCTTATTGTTCAATACCCCCTCCCATCTTGCGCCTACAAAATAGCCAGGCTTGTAAACATCATTATTTAATTTATTGACATCATAATTAAATGGAAGTGTATAATCCATTCCACTAATTGTTTGCTTACTAAAATTGATTCCAGAAGAAACAAAGAATTCTTCTTTTCTTAAAGTGGGGAATTTCAATTTTGAAGGATTTGTTTTTTTAACTATAGTATCAGTTACTTTGAGACTATCAATAATTGCTTTTTTAGCATTTTTATGAAATGTAAAATGAGGCATTTTCACTTTTGGTAAATGAACCTTTGGCATTGCCATTTTAGGCATTGTTAGCTTGGGCATTTTTACCTTTGGTAAATGAGCCTTTGGCATACTGAAACTTGGAATCTTAAATTTTCCAATTTGCCATGATTTTACAGGACTTGTTTGCTTTGCACTAGTATCTGACTGTGCTTGAACAGTCAGAATACACATTAAGAAAACAATCAATACGATTGGTTTTTTATAATTCATATAAACCTTTTAAATAATACATTTTTAAATCAAACGGTACGCCAGAATGTCATCAAAATTTGAAAGATTTCAAAGTCTAAATCTCTGGGGCGCGAATGTAGAATTATATCGGGATTTATAGAACTTACTCTAAGTCCAACTATGTATAGTTTTAGGAAATTTGAACAAGATTTGGTTGAATTATTCGATAGAACTAAGGTATTCAGAAGGTGTCATACCCATTTTTTGCTTGAATGCATTGAAGAAAGTGGTGCGTGATCCAAAACCTGCTTGTTTGGCTAAAGCGTCTAGTGTCAAAATTTCACTTGACCCATTATGAATTAATTGAATAACATAAGCAATTTTGAGGTCGTTTTTCCAGCTAATAAAATTCACTTTAAGGAACTCATTAAAAAAATAACTCAAGTGATGTACTGGAATATCTGTATCAGCGGACATGGTATTTAAACTAAAGTCAAACCTTAAATAAGGCTTGGCCTCACAATATTTATCTACCTTATATTTTAATAATTGTAATTTTTCTTCAGAAATCTCAAAACCCTTGTTTAGCCTTTTCTCTTCTTTTATTGAATCAGACAATTTTGACTCAACTGTACTTATTTGTGTTTTTTGATTAGGAATTACATAGTCCAATTGTGGCAACCCATATAAAATGTTAGGAAAGAACAATAATGATAGATTCAGAATAAATAAACCTGTTAAAGTACTGAACAATATATACTTTGCACTTTTTTCAGCAGTTAAATAATTCCCGGTTTTTACACTAATTATGGAGAAAATAAAAAATGTTAAATAAATTATAAAAGTTACAGAAAGTAATGTTATTGCCCATTTTAAAAACAGATCAGATTGTTTTTCATGAGCATTATTTTTTGTGTAGTGAATAAAAACGAGCCTTGCAGATGCAAATAAATAAATCATACCAACAACTGGTCTCACTATGAATAAAACTGGTCCAGAAAAGAAAACATGTTCAAAATCTAATATTTTTTCAGCATGTAAAATAATGCCATCTGCATATTGTAATTTACTCTCCCAGCTAGAAAAAATATGTTTTATATTATTGATTAATACAATTAAGGCTGGTATAAAATGTAAATAATCTTTTTTACTTAAGCGATAGTCGTCCACTAAAACACCCCTTACATAAAAATACAAGAAGGGTCCAATCAACATATAGATAAATGCAAAATTGGTAATGAGTAATGCTATTAAAAATCTATTGTAAGAATACACTGTTGCATAATGCGTGAAAGCATATATATTATTTGTTAAAAAGAATAATATCAAGTAAATATTGGCAGTATTAGACTGCTTAAAATTAATAAGCAATAAGGCAGTCACAATAAAGCCTAATATGGTGATATATAATAACATAGACGATCAAAATTATTGTATTTTTTGGAGATTTAGCTTATCCAGATCATGATTAAGGATGATTCGTTTAGTCTTGTACTAAAGTCTGTACCTTTGTAAAAATATCCTAATATGAAAAAGCACATTATCATCGCTGTTGACCTTAGCGAAGCCAATGCTGGAATCATAAAAGAAGCGTTCGCATTTGCACAACAAATGC
>CAZXWT010000146.1:0-3472 GCA_964644475.1 uncultured Sediminibacterium sp.
ATTTTGGGAACAAATCGGACAAGTCAAGACCTAGAGGGGGCAATGCATTTAACTTCTTATTCTCTAACCAATGTTCTGCTTGTGCAATGATTAGAAAAACCGCATGGGACCAGGTTGCTGGTTATGACGAGTCTATGACTATGGGTTATGAAGATTGGGAATTTTACATTCGTATAACCAAAGCTGGATGGCAAGTGCATTTAATTCCAGAATATTTATTGTTTTACAGACAAACAGATAAATCCACTTTAAAAAATCATACCCATCCTAATAGAAAAAAGATCATTGAATATATTTTAGAGAAACATAAAGACTGGTATGCCCAATGTTTAACTGAATTAATTGACCAAAAGCAGGTTATTTATACAGAGAGTCGAATCTCGTATCAAACTATCTGGAAGCTATTAAAGAATAGACTAATAGGTAAGTATAAATAATAATATATTTGTACCATGGGTATCATTCAAAAACAAGGTATTAAGTCTTCCTACTATATTTTTGTAGGTTTCTTGATTGGTGCCATTAACCTTTTGGTTTTATTCCCCATGTTCTTCAATAAGAACGACCAAGGGTTGGTGAGAGCCATGATTGATATTGGTGCTACCCTATCTGTATTTTGCACTCTTGGAACTTTGCCTGTGGTTTATAAATTCTTCCCTTTCTACAATCATTATTTAGGCAAAGAAAAAAATGAACTCCCATTTCTGACCCTACTGATTAATTTATTAGGATTTGGAATTCTCTTAATAATCGGATGGACTAATAAAGACTTTATCATTCGCAAATTGGGCAAGTCTCCTAGTTTAGCCAATTACTTTTCTTATATCTATCCATACACTTTTTTCTTATTGTTATTTTATTGGCTGGAAGCTTTTGCATGGGGATTACATAAAGGAGTATTGACAAATTTCTTGAGAGAAACCAGTATTCGAATCTTAACTACTGTCTTAATTATAGTTTTCGGCTTTCATTTAATCAACTTAAATCAGTTTATTGCTTTATTTAGTTGTATCTACCTGATTCCTATGTTGTATTTGTTGTACACTTTAATTAAAACCAAAGAATGGTCTTTTAGAACTTTTCAGATAAGTAGTGTAACCAAGAGATTAAAAGGCAGGATGATTAGTTTCGCATTATTTGTTTTTGCTGGCCAGTTTTTTAATTTATTGGCAAGAACCAATGATACATTCATGATTGTTGGACTAAAGGGATTAAGCGATGCAAGTATTTTTGCTATTGCCACTTATGTATCTGCTATTTTAGAAATTCCACAAAGAAGTTTAACTGCAATTAGTATTCCTATATTGGCTAAATCATGGAAAGACAAAGACTTTGATAATATTAAACATATTTACCACAAGAGTGTCTCCAACTTATTAGCGGTGGGCTTATTGTTGTTTGGATTAATCTGGTTAAATATTGGCAATCTAGTTGCTTTTTTAAACTGGGTAAGTCATAAACAAGGTGGCGGATACGATGCATTAATCAATTTGGCTTTTATTATGGGACTAGCTAAATTGATCGATTTGGCTACAGGAGTAAACGCACAAATCATTGGCACATCTAATTACTGGAAATTCGATTTTTTAACGAATGTACTTTTTGTAGTGATCTCGATTCCTTTAAATTACTATTTAATACAACATTACGATTTAACAGGTTTGGCATTTTCAAACTTAATTGCCTACACTTTATACAATAGTGTTCGCTTTGGATTCTTGTATTTTAAGTTTGACTTACAACCCTATAGTTGGAAACATGCATTATTTTTAGTAGCAAGCATTGGTTTAATGTTGCTCATTCACCAGATACCTGCACCTGCAAATTTCATGTTGAACATTTTAGTACAGTCTACAAGTTATGGTATAGGATTTTATATTTTAGCGAGATGGATTAACCCCGCTCCAGAAATATTTAATTATTTCAATGACTTTATAACTAAGAAACTACCCTCTCTTTTTAAGAAGGATTAAGCAGCTTTAAAAACAAATTCAATCCCTTCTTTTTTTCTTCTGTGAATTCGTAGCTGATATTTTGAGTGTAATACTTTTTTAAATCGTATACATTTTCAGTTGAATCAATTTGAGCAATTACTTGGTCTATATGTTGCAAGCCATAGGCATTGGCTTGATCAAATATTTTGATAAAATCTTCCGGTATGGGTTTATTCGATACCCAAGTGGCAAATACAAAGGGGAATCCAGTGTACTTTTTCCAAGCAGTCGCTAAATCATACGAATAGGCAAATCTATTTTGTGCAAGCAAAGCCCTGTCTCCAATAATCACACCAGCATTGGTGCCACCTATTTTATCGATATAGTGTTCATCTGCCTCTAACCATTCCACTTCTTTTTCCCAATACAGTTCTATCATTAATCTGGCCAATTGTACGGAGGTTCTACTTTGATGATCCAAGTAAATCTTTTCAATCTGCTCCATAGGTACATCACTAAAAATAGCCACTGAAGCTACTTCCCCTTCTGCACCAATACAATACCTGGAGATATAATGAGGATCTTTTAATAAAGGAATAATAGCCACTGGCACTAAGCCAATGTCAATGGTATCATCCAACAAAGCCTGTGCAATCTGAGCAGGATATGCCTTGGTCAGATCAATCTGTTCCATTAGGCCAGATTGCTCAATTCCTAGTAAAAATGGACGGGTATTTAAATAACTTACCGCCCCTATGCGCCATCTCTTGCTCAATTGAATTAACTTTGCGCAAAGAAAACCATTTTTTTCGATATGTCACAACTTACCTCTATTTCTCCTATTGATGGTCGTTATCATAAACAAACTGCTAGCCTAGGAGCTTATTTTTCTGAATATGCTTTAATCAAGTACAGAGTATTAGTAGAAGTACATTATTTTTTATTTTTAGCAGATAAGAAATTTTTTAAAGTTACACCAACATTAAAAAAAGCATTACTTGCTGTAGTGGATAATTTTTCAGAAGCGGATGCACAGAAAATTAAAAGCATTGAAGCCACCACCAATCATGATGTGAAGGCAGTGGAATATTTCTTAAAAGAAGTTTTAGACGCTAATAAAGCTAGTGATTTAAAAGAATGGATTCATTTTGGATTGACTTCGCAAGATGTTAATAATACTGCTATTCCATTAAGTTGGAAAGATGCAATGGAACATCAAGTATTACCTGCATATATCAATTTGCAAAACAAATTATACCAATTAGCAAAGCAATGGAAGAAAGTTCCCTTGTTAGCAAGAACACATGGACAAGCTGCTTCTCCTACCAGCTTAGGAAAAGAGATCATGGTATTTGTTGAAAGATTACACCATCAGATTGAATTATTTGTATCAATACCTTATGCAGCAAAATTTGGTGGAGCAACAGGTAATTTTAACGCACATCATATTGCATACCCAAAAAAGGATTGGGTAGCATTAGGCAATGAATTTGTAGAAGATGTTTTAGGATTACAAAGAATGCAATTCACTACTCAAA
>CAZXWT010000147.1:0-3460 GCA_964644475.1 uncultured Sediminibacterium sp.
AGGTATTCGAAAAAGAGAAAATACAATTATTAAGAGGCCCTTATGGTCCTTATATCAAACAAGGCCTACGTAATTTCAAGTTAACCAAGGAGCAACAAGAAAAAGTAGAAAGCTTAACGATCGAAGAAGTAAAAGAAATCATCGAAGAGTTAAAGAAAAACCCTCCTCGCAAAACAGCCCGCAAGAAAAAAGCCTAACCGCTATACCAAAAAGGATATCAATAATTTGATATCCTTTTTTTCTAATTATATAAAAACAAATTATTAAGCCACCGAAGGTTTACTCATTTGCTTAACGAAGTTGAAATGCGCTTTGATGGCGCTAAATACGGTTGGGTATTCGATATAGTTTAATTTAAAATCTTCACATGCTTGTTTTACAATCTTGCTGATTGCTGGATAATGCACATGTGAAATCTTAGGGAATAAATGATGCTCGATTTGGAAATTCAAACCACCTACCAACCAGCTAACCAACTTGCTCTTTGTAGCAAAATTAGCGGTTGTATTAATTTGATGTGCTGCAAATTCGTCTGGCATTTTATTCTCCGGCTGAAGTGCTACTGGGAAATCGGTATCTTCTACAGTATGAGCTAATTGGAATACAATACTCAATACAAATCCTGCAAACATGGTTGCTACTAAGAAGCCCACCAACCAACTCACCCATCCTACCATATAAATAGGCACTACGATAAATGCTGCAATATGGTATACTTTAACAGACCAGAACTCTAGATGCTCTGCCCATGTCATGCTTTTAAAACTGATATTACCAATCTTCTTTGAAAAATATTTTTTATAGTCTGCAAAGAAAATCCAGAATATGTACAATAACATATATAAGAACCAGAAATAAATATGTTGAAAACGATGTAAAGCATAGTACTTCTGTGTAGGTGCCATTCTCATAAATACGCCCACTTCAATATCATCATCCACCCCATCAATATTAGTATAAGTATGGTGAATCGTTACATGCTTCATTCCCCACATAAAACGACTAGCCCCTAAAACGCTTATTGAAGAAGATGCTAAATTATTTAACCATGCATACTTGCTAAAGCTTCCATGGCTTCCATCGTGCATTACATTAAATCCAATTGCAGCAATTAAGCCGCCAAAGAATAAACATTCTAGTATTGCAAAAAATGTACCTGGGGTATAAAAAACTAAATGTATATAGGTAAGTACCAATAAACTCACCAACAAAATTGCTTTGGAGAATAGTTTGAAATTACCTGTTGCTTTAATTTGATTTTGTTCCAAATATTCATTTACACGTCTTTTTAATTCTGCATGTAAAGACTTCGTATTAGATGGAAATTTAGGGGTAGAAAAAACTTGGTTTTGCATGTGTCTTAGATAATATTCAAATATAAACAATATGCAACATTCTATGTCATGAATTACTGAAAAATTAAGGCTAACGAATAGTTATTAAGATTATTATGTAAACTATTGTTAAATATATCCACAGATAGGGATAAATAAACAATGCATATGTCATATTTTTTGCGTTGATTTGAATATGCAAAAAACTGCCGAAGAGATACAAGCACTATTCAAATTGATTGACGATCCCGATGAAGAGGTCTATTCAACCATTTCTTCTAGGATTTTGCATTATGGCACTCCTATTATTCCAGACTTAGAGCATCTTTGGGAATCTACTTTAGACGAGATTAGCTTAGAACGCATAGAATTGATGATTTATAAATTGCGTTTACAAGATTTGAAAGATGCAATGATACAATGGAAATCTCAAGAGGCACCTTCTTTGTTTGAAGGTGCTTTATTGGTGACCAAGTTTCATTATCCAGAAATTAATTTGGATAACCTAAGAAATCAATTAGAGAAGATAAGACGTAATATATGGCTAGAATTGAACAACTATTTAACCCCATTAGAACAAGCCAATGTTTTAAGAAATATTTTGTTTAGTTATTATCAGATCAAAGGCACTGAAGTGAATTACGAAAAGCCAGAGGCTTTTTTAATTTCTGCGCCATTACTTTCCAAAAATGGGAATGCATTTTCTAATGCCATTTTGTATGCAGAACTTTGTCAACAATTAGATATTTTGGCTGATTTTATCAATATTCCTAAGCAATGTATTATTGCTTTTTATACTTTGGATTGGGATCCAGATGCCATTGTTCCAAACCCTCAAGAATTTATTCAATTTTATATTGAAGGAACTACGGGTAATGCTTTCTCTCAAAAAGACCTTGATCAATATTTTCAAAGATCGAACATTGAGCCAAAAAACACTTTTTATAAGCCAATGTCTAATCAAAGAATCATAAAAAAATTATTACAAGAGTTCTCTAAATGCTTCACTAGTCCCACTTTACAATACAAGCAAAAAGACCTAAACGATTTGGCAAATCTACTAGATGAATGAGCTTGACCTATTCGCATATATATCATAGCCCAATTGGCGCCATGCTTATACAAGCAAATGATCATAGTATTTTCAATCTTGCATTTATTGAAGATGAACAACTTTCTTCACTAGATATTACTCCAACAGATACTAATTCAATTATTCACCAATGTATTGACGAATTAATTGAATATTTCAGTGGAAAAAGGACCTCCTTTACCGTACCAATCCACCAAGAAGGAACCGATTTCCAACAGAAAGTTTGGAAAGAACTATATGAAGTTCCTTTTGGCAAAACATTAAGCTACGGGGAATTGGCCAAGAAATTAGGTGACCCTAAATGTATTAGAGCTGCTGCCGCAGCCAATGGGAAAAACAAAATTGCCATTTTAATACCCTGTCATAGAATTATTGGAGCAGACCAATCACTTGTTGGATATGCTTGGGGGAAATCTAGAAAAAGATGGCTTTTGCAGCACGAGTTTAGATGGGCCTTAGGTGTTCAAACCTTATTTTAATCCATTTAAAATGGATCCATTAAATCCAAATGGCAATAAATTAGAGGCTGTCTCAAAGACCATCACTTCCCCTTCCAAACCTGCTAAAATAACTCTGATAGGTGCTTGATACCTATTTTCAAAATCCAATATACTTTGTCTGCACATACCACAAGGTGATAAAGGCTCATTGGAAGGCTTTCCTAGTGGATCATAGCTAACAGCAAGGGAAATAATTGTTGTATCAGGATGTTGACTTCCAATACTATTTAATAAGGTTCTTTCTGCACAAATACCTACCGGATAACTTGCACTTTCTTGATTTGATCCGATAATAATCTCCCCAGTATTTAATCTTGCAGCTGCTCCTACTTTAAAATTTGAATATGGCGCAAAAGCAGTTTTTGTCGCATTTCTAGCAGCCGTTAATAATTCAAGATCTGCATTGTTTAAAGCATTTGCATCCGCAAAAGATTCATATTGAAATTCAAATTTTTTAATCATATAAAAGCTTAAAAGTATAAAACCCCACATGGTGAGGTTTTATAAAGTTACTATTTAATTAAATTGAAAAT
>CAZXWT010000148.1:0-3429 GCA_964644475.1 uncultured Sediminibacterium sp.
TAGCATTATTCCCATTCCTAAAAAAAGTCCGATTAGGCTATCTTTTATTGTTTTATTTTTCATTTAAACTTTTGATTTCTATAATTAATGTTGTAAGTATAGTAACAACAACACACAAAAAAAATATCAATAATTGACTGCCATGAAAATTAGTAATAATTCTATCATATAATGTATATGTAATTGATAAAATAAATAATATCCAACCGCATATTTGCCATATAGGTTTTGCTTCAGGCAAATCACCAAATTTATATTGTATTAAAAGCCCTTTCACATTAAATACATATTGAAGCTTATTGGCATCCCATAAGAGAAGACAAAAAGAAGCAAATAGCATCAAAAGGGCTATAATCCATGTTCCTGTAAAGTGCATTGAAATTGTGATAATGAAAATATTAGATATAATAAAAAAATATATAATATTTCCAAGAGTAGAAAACCTTTGAGTCATCATTAAACCTGCCGCAAGAATTTGGCCCCAACCTATAAAATTCCAGTATATTCCGGTCCTATAAAGTGCTTCAAAAAAGTATCCAACTTGATATTCGGTGCCAATATTTGTGAACCGCTCGCCTAAAACTTTTTTCATACCAGATGGAATGAATCCAAAAGCAAGAAGAAACCTTAGTAGCCAAACTAGGATATTAAACTTGTAATTATTTCTAATACGATAATAAAATGATGACATCATAAATATAAATTTCACTTTAAAAATGCGATTTTATCGTTATATATTGCATATATGCGTTTAAATACACCCATATGACGTAAAAATGTCGCTTAAATGACTCAAAATTTATTTAAAATTAAATGGAAATTTGCAAATGGAATTTGGTTCAAAATTAAAAGAAATAAGAACAGGTAAGAATTTATCCCAAAAGGAGCTTTCTGAAAAAACTGGTCTTACTTTAAGGACAATTCAAAGAATCGAGAATAACGAAGTCAAACCCAGTTTATATTCCTTAAAAGTAATTGGAGAGGTTTTATTGATTGATCTGACAGAATTTGCCCAAAAAACTGAATCAAAACCATATGAATTCAATTTAACCATTAAAATAACAGATATGAATCAACTAGTATCAGATCTTAAGACTTTAGTGAAAAACAACTGGAAAATTTTACTTTTTATTGTATTAGTGATTTTCTTACTTTCTAATTACAATGAAATAAAATCAGGATTTGTTGATGGGTGGAATAGAAAGTAATATTTGCAGTTTTATTAAATTTAATTGTTTTTCATACCATATAAAAACCTAGTCAATTTTGTTCTTCTTATTACATATTCATATAAACTGTAAATGACTATGGAAGAGCAGATAGACAATAACAAGTATTTTGTCAAAATAGAAACTTTCAGTTGTACTATCCAATAACCTATAGCTACTATGATGGTTTGATGAATGATAAAGAAAGGAAAAACTGCCTGGTTTAAGTATTGCAAAATACTTGATGTAGTATTTAGGTATTTTTTTGCAAATCCTATTATAGTCAAAATCATACTCCAAATTTCTAGTGCGTCAAGTAAAAAGTATACTTGAGCATCCATTCCCTCTTTTTTAGGTAGTATGTTAGGTAAATAATAATTTATAAAAAGTATCGTACTTGTTACTAGTGCAATAGACAAGCATATTTTTCTGTAACGTTCACAGTTATCCCAAAATTGATTACTACTGGCTAATAAATAGCCTAAAATCAAATAAGTAATTGAAGAACTGAAAACAAACCAATCATCTACTAAACTCCCTTGTTCTGGATACTTCAAATAAAACTGATAATAATTATAATATTGAATTAGAAAGACCAAAAAGATTAGATACTTGCTTGATAATATATTTGAAAGCTTATCCTTATATTTTTCAAGCACTTTAATTTTAAACAACGAAAAAAAAGGGATCAAAACAATTATAAAAGTTAATAAATAAACTACAAACCACATATGGCTCCAAGTTAGAGAGCCATCTGGGTAAGGAACAAAATTCCAAACCGAAGGGTAAAATTCAAAGTATGTTCCAGTAACACGTCCTTTCTGTAAATATTCAACATACACTTGAATAGGTATGGTAAATAACATTGCAAACACTAAAGGAATAAAAAGCCTTCTGAATCTTTCAAGTGTGAATTTTAGAATATTTCTTGTCTTTAATGAAAAATAAATGCCTACTCCTGAAATAAAGAAAAGTAAGGGTAATCTCCATTGGTGAAACCACAATACAATACTCATTAGTATTTCTGATTTCTGTTCATTTTTCACTTCCCAGTTATAACTTACAAAAGGCAATGCACTATGAAAGAGGATAAGCAACAAAAAGGCAAAAACCCTAATGTAGTCAATAAAGTATAATCTATTTTTCATTAATCCTTTAGACGTTACAGAAGACAATTTGTTACACCAAAATATAAGTACTTTTTAAAAAATACAAGAAGTACAACCCTTCAATTTCCTGATTTGTACAATCTCAATCATCTTATTATAGCTGCATCTTTCGTCTGTAAGTGTAGCCAAACTGCACAAGGCGACAGAAATGTCGCCTTTTTTGTTGTCCATCAGTGAGTTAGGGTAGTTGCATCTTTTTATTTTTTCTTTAATTAACTTTAGAACAAATCTCTCTTTTTTGTGATAAAGACAATAGCGCCATCTTCACCAATTCTGAAAAAATATATTGAATGCTTCTATATTTATGAAGGTAAGCCTAACACAACTTTTAAGTATGTCGCATTCCCCCATTTCAATACAGGACTTTCATTTTTCAAAGGAGCATCAGTTCATAGACAAAATTGGTCTTTGCAAATTTCTGAAAATACCAATTTTGCAGTGCATATTGAAGTACTTGGTAAATACACTACGCCTATATTGGTGGAATACAAAGGACAATTACGAGAGATTTCTATTGTATTCAAACCAGCAGGATTGAATCGATTTTTCAAGGATAATTACCTATTATTGGCGCCTAAATTTTCCCAAGAATTAACGAATGATGTATGGATTCAATTCGGAGAAAGTTTATTTTCAGACAATGATGATATTAGTAAAATCGAAACATTTTTGATTTCCCAATTATGGGACAATCAAGAGCTTTCCTGTATTGAAAATTCGTTGACCTTATTAGAAAATAGTAATGAACAATTTTCTATTCCTGATATTGCATTTAAGGTAGGTCTTAATCTGAAAACATTTCAAAGACATTTTCAAAAACATATGGGTTGTAGTCCAGTGGAATATCGAAGGATTTGTAGATTTAGGAGTGCTATAAGCAATAAGTTGAATAGTAATCAATGGAAGAATTTGACGGAATTAACCTATGACGAAGGTTTTTATGACCAGTCTTATCTTATTAAAGAATTCAGAAAAATCACCAACCATAATCCTAAAGACTTTTTTAAGTCTACGAGCAAAGTGGATGGAGATAAGATTATTTGGGAAATCAA
>CAZXWT010000149.1:0-3425 GCA_964644475.1 uncultured Sediminibacterium sp.
CAAAGCCATTGAAGAGTGGAGTTTGGATCATGTGCAGCATTGTAGTACCAGACAATCCAGAATAATTGACGATAGTTTGGGATCTATTAAAGAAGGGGGGTATTTAATTTATGCTACTTGTTCTTATTCTGCTGCAGAGGATGAACAAATCATGGATTATATTGCTTCAATAGATGGAATGAAAAATATCCCTTTAACTATTCCGTCAGCATTTAATATTATTGAAACAGAAAGTGAAATGCATAAAGCAAAGGGCTATCGTGCTTATCCTAATTTAATTAAAGGAGAAGGTTTTTTCATTGCTGTGTTTCAAAAACAATTATCAAATGGCAGTTATTCAATAGCTAAAGATCATGGATTGGTTCCTGCGACTAAAACAGAAACTTCTACTGTCGCATCGCATTTTGAAATCCCTACAAATAAATATCTTATTGCTCATCAGCAAAACTTGATAGCGCTTTCAGAAAATTGGAAAGACCCTGTTCAAATGATCGCTGCGCATTTGTATATTAAAAAAATGGGTTTGAATATTGGTACCATCAAAGGGAAGGATTTGATACCTAGCCATGATTTAGCAATGAGTGACTGGAAGCAATTGCCTTATAACAGACAGGAAATTGATTTGGAAACTGCTTTACAATACTTAAGAAGAGCAGATTTACATATAGAGGGCAAAAAGGGTTGGGTTTTGCTAACTTATATGAATATTGGCTTGGGGTGGATAAAAGCCCTGCCTAATAGATCTAATAATTACTATCCTAATGAATGGAGAATATTGAATTACTAATAATTACATATTCAAATTTATTTTAACATTAAATTTTAAGCATTTCTTTGCACTTGGTTTTTGTACCTTTGCACCATGTTTAAAAGACTTGTATTATTAGTTGTATTAGCATTAGGGCTATTTGCTTCCGAAGGAGCTTTTGCTGCAAAGCATAAAAAAGCGTCCAAAAAGCATAAGTCCTCAGTTAGAGCTTCTTCCAAAAAGAAGAAGCATTCTGGACATACTACTGCATACAAGAAGTCTTCAAAAAAGAAGAAAGGGGCTTACTATGCAAAAAATAGTCGTAAGCATAAGAAATCCAGATTCAAAAAAGGTTCCAGCATTTCTGCTGAGCAATTAGCAGCTGATAGAGCTAAACGTGAAGCTTCAAAAGACATGATTGCACAAAACATTGAAAAGAAAAAACAAACGGATAGTGCACATAAATTGGTTTTTGTAAACGTGAATAAAGAAGAAGAAGGATATTTTGCGAATATGTTTTCTAAACAAAAACAAGCTGCTAGTTTTCAAACCATCGAAGGTACTGCAGCTGTTTTCAAAAGTGTTAGTGGCTGGGAAGACAAGAAGTTCTATATTTTAACCAATGAGATTCCAGTAGGTACTTTAGTGAGAATTACCACTCCCGATTTAAAAAGTATTTGCGCTAAAGTGATTAGTGCACTGCCTGATATGGGTAACAGCATTCAATACAGATTGAATGACGCTGCTGCCGCAATTCTTGGATTGACTTCTAAGACTTTCAAAATCTCTGTTACTTATTAATTGATTCTTATGAAATGTAAATTATTTGTAAGCCTATTTGCAATGGCTTTCTTTTTTGTTGCTTGTGCACAAAATAATTCTAACAAAACTGGAACTATTGCTGAAACTTTTACTGCGGCTAAATTTAAAGAAGCCATTGCTAAGCCTAATGTGCAAATTTTAGATGTGAGAACTGCTGGCGAGTATCAATCAGGGCATATTCAAAATGCTTTACAAGCTAACTGGAATGATTCAAAAGAATTTCAAGATAGAACACAGCATCTAGATAAATCCAAAACGGTATATGTGTATTGTCAAGCTGGTGGAAGAAGTGCTGCTGCGCAAGCTTATCTAATAGAGAAAGGGTATAATGTGGTGAATTTGGAAGGAGGTATGAGCAATTGGAAAATGAATCAATTACCAGTAGAAGGTAATGCAAATACAGTGCAGATGCGTGTGGTAGACTTTGACAAAGTAATTGCAGACAATCAATTGGTATTAGTAGATATTGGTGCTACTTGGTGTCCTCCTTGTAGAAAAATGCAACCCACCATTGATCAAATCAAAAAAGAACAAGGGAATCAATTATACTTTTTAGCAGTGGATGGTGGGGTAGATATGGATGTGATGAAGCATGTTCAATTTGAAGCTTTACCCACTTTTATTATTTTTAAGAATGGAAAAGAAGTTTGGAGAAAACAAGGCATTGTTGAAAAGGCCGAATTCGATAAAGTATTGACTGCTAAATAGCTCTATAGCCTCTTAAGAAATCTTCAATAGGCATTCTTTTCTTTCCTTCCCATTGAATATCATTTAATATTAGATAGCCATCTTTGCAAGCAAATTTGGCTATTTTTTTATCTTCTATAATAAATGATCCTGGTGTTTCTTTAGGTGTTTTCAATTCTTTTTGTGTAGAAAACAATTTTACCACTTTCCCATCTACTTTAGTGATGGCTCCAGGAAATGGTGCTAATCCTCTTACTAAATTATGTACTTTTTCTACAGATTGATTCCAATCAATTTCACAATCCTTAGTAAATATTTTAGGGGCATGCTTGTCAATACTTGGAATAGCTTGTGGTTTTGCTTGGATGCTTTGATCGATTAATCCATTAACGGTTTTTACTAAAACTTTAGCACCTACTTCCATCATGATATCGTGTAATTCTCCTGCGGTCATATGATCACTGATATCAATTCTTTCTTGTAATAAAATATCTCCTGTATCTATGGCATGTTGTAATTGAAAAGTGGTTACACCTGTATATTTTTCTCCATTGATGATGGCCCAATTAATAGGTGCGGCACCTCTATAATCGGGTAACAAAGATCCATGCACATTTAAAGTGCCCATTGGAGGGAATGACCATATTTTTTCAGGTAACATTCTAAATGCTACCACTATTTGTAAGTCTGGTTGATAAGATGCTAAAGCTTCAAAAAATTCGGGTGCTTTTAACTTTTCTGGTTGTAAAACAGGCAATTGATTTGCTAAAGCGAATTGTTTCACTGCACTTTGTTGTAATTGCATACCTCTGCCTGCTGGCTTATCTGGTGCAGTTACTACTGCCACTACATTCATTTGGGCGTCTAACAAAGCTTTTAAAGAAGCCACAGCAAAAGCTGGGGTTCCCATAAATACAATTCTAGGTGCTTTATTCATGGCTCAAAGTTACTTAGAATTATGTACTTTTGCTCTTTGCACCCAAAGTGCTTTATTTAAATTAAACAATATGCAACAAGTAAAAAATGGGGATACCATTCAAGTGCATTATCACGGTAAATTAACTACTGGTGAAACATTTGATTCTTCTGAAGGAAGAGCCCCTCTAGAATTTGAAGTGGGTTCTGGTATGGTCATCCCTGGTTTTGATAATGGCGTTTTAGGAATGAC
>CAZXWT010000150.1:0-3382 GCA_964644475.1 uncultured Sediminibacterium sp.
TGAAGTAATTCTTAATTAACCTTAATAATATTATTTGCAACTTTGTTCCAGTCAGACAATTCTTTACAAGTATTGTATTCTGGATCTAAATAGATATAATAGTTAGTGATATGTTCTTTGAACCATGTTTCCATAGCTTTTGCCTTTTTTTCTTCTAAAGCACGAACAGATACTCTATTGTAATCTTCTTTTAAGTTTTCTTTGTGTGGAGCAGAACGTTCTTTAAAATAAATAATGCGCACTGTCTTTCTACCCCTTTCATCTACATAAACCTGTGGATCAGAAATTTCTCCAGGCTTCATATTCTTTACCACCATGATCATATCCTTATCCAATTGATCCAAATTCACATAAGCAGATCCGTCATTTCCAGTGATAGAGCCTCCACTGAATTTACTTCCTTCGTCATCACTGTATTTATTCACTGCTTCTCCAAAAATTAATCTACCAGCCAACACTTCTTTTTTCACACTATCCAATAAGTGTTTAGTGTCGTTAATTTCGTCATTGGTAATTGGAGGGATTCTTAAAATATGCTTTACTACTGCATCATCGCCAGATCTAGAAATCAATTGGATTAAATGATAACCAAACTTGGATTTTATGGGTGCAGAGATTTGACCCTCTTTTAATCTGAATGAACCCGCCATGAATGCAGGATCAAAATTTCGCTCATTTCTATTTAGATTATATTGACCTAAATTTTCTTTTGCACCTGGATCTTCAGAATATAATTTAATCAATTGGTCAAAAGTATTAATGCCTGCTTCTACTTGTTTTCTATATCCCAATAATTGACTGATTACATATTCTTCAATATCGCGATTGGCTTTTGGGTGGATAATAATTTGTGCAATAGATACTTCACTTTCATACAAAGGCAAACTATCAACTGGAATTTTATTATAAAAAGCTCTTACTTCGTTAGGAGTGATTTTAATTTTCTCTACAATTTTTTCTTGCATTTGCTTCGCCAACTCTTGCTCTTTTATTGGAGCTCTAAAATCTTCTTTTAATTGAAAGATAGATTTTCCTGCAATCTCTTCTAAGGCTTCCTTAGATCCAAATTCTGCAATGAATCTTCTAATCTTAGTATCAATCATGTTCTCTACTTCTTCATCAGTAACTACTAGAGAATCTTTTTCGGATTGTAATACCAATGCTTTTCTGATTAATTGACCTTCTAATACCTGACATACTGTTGGAATAACTGCACCTTCTTGACCCTGTGCCTGTCTTTTGTAATCGGCAATCGCATTATCTATATCAGATTTTAAAATATACTTGTCTCCCACTGCGCCTACGATTTTATCCGCGATCACTTTTTTAACCTGTGCTTGTGCAAATACTGTAATAGTTAAAAACAAAATGCTAAGAACAACTCTATGTAATTTCATTCAATTTAAATTAGTATACAAAGTAAAAGCACCTGGGCGTTTTACCCAAGTGCTAATTCTTAATTTTATTATAAAGTACGTTTTACTTCTTCTTCTTCAAAGGCTTCAACGATATCGCCTGGTTTCAAGTCTGAGAAGTTTTTAATAGTTAAACCACATTCCATATTAGAAGAAACTTCTTTCACGTCATCTTTGAAACGCTTCAAGCTACCTAATTCCGCAGCCTGGCCTTCGCCTCTTGGGAACTCAACAATGCCATCTCTAATAATACGTATTTTACTATTTCTACTCAACTTGCCATCTAATACATAACATCCAGCAACTGTTGCTTTATCAAATTTGTATACTTCTCTTACTTCTACGTTGGCAACGATCTTCTCTTGAATCTTCGGCTCCAACATACCTTCCATCGCGCTCTTAATCTCATCAATAGCGTTATAGATAATAGAATACATTTTGATTTCCACACCTTCGTTTTCAGCTAGCTTACTTGCTTGCATACTTGGACGTACGTTAAAACCAATAATAATTGCATCAGAAGCTGCAGATAACAATACATCAGATTCAGAAATTTGTCCAACACCCTTTAATACTACTCTTACTGCAATTTCTTCAGTAGATAGTTTTTGTAAAGAGTCACTCAAGGCTTCAACAGAACCATCCACATCACCTTTAATAATGATATTTAATTCTTTGAAGTTTCCTAAAGCTAAACGACGTCCAATCTCGTCTAATGTAATATGCTTTCTTGTTCTCAAACCTTGCTCTCTTAATAATTGAGAACGTTTGGTTGCTAATTCTTTCGCTTCAGATTCGTCTTCGTATACTTTGAATTTCTCACCAGCTTGTGGTGCACCATTCAAACCAAGAATTACTACTGGTGTTGAAGGAGGAGCAACTTCAATTCTTTGGTTACGCTCATTGAACATTGCTTTCACACGACCATAGAACTGACCAGATAAAATTAAATCACCTTGACGTAAGGTTCCATTTTGCACCAATATTGTTGCAACATAACCACGCCCTTTATCTAAAGAGGCTTCAATAATAGTTCCTGTAGCTTCTCTATTTGGATTTGCTTTAAGATCTAATAATTCTGCTTCTAATAATACTTTTTCTAATAATGAATCTACATTCAAACCTTGCTTAGCAGACAATTCTTGGTTTTGGAATTTACCTCCCCAAGCTTCTACTAAAATATTCATTTGAGATAATTGTTCGTAAATCTTTTGAGGATTTGCGCCGTCTTTATCTATTTTATTTACTGCAAATATCATTGGAACATTTGCTGCTTGAGAGTGACTGATGGCTTCTTTAGTTTGAGGCATCACCGCATCATCTGCAGCAACCACAATAATAGAAATGTCAGTTACTTTAGCACCACGAGCACGCATCGCTGTAAAGGCTTCGTGACCAGGAGTATCTAAGAAAGTAATTGCCTTTCCGTTAGGTAAGGTTACTTCATAAGCACCAATATGCTGTGTGATACCGCCGGCTTCACCTGCAACCACATTGGCGTTACGGATATAATCCAATAAAGATGTTTTACCGTGGTCAACGTGACCCATGATAGTAACAATTGGAGGACGTTCTACTAAATTAGCTAAATCATCTGCTTCTTCATCTTCATCCATTTCTTCCGCTTCTTCTAATCCAACGAATTCTACTTCGAAACCAAATTCAGATGCTACTAATTCAATTACCTCTGCGTCTAAACGTTGGTTGATAGACACCATGATACCCAAGTTCATACACTTGCTAATGATATCCGCGAAACTTACATCCATCAAACTAGCTAATTCACTCACCGTTACAAATTCTGTTACTTGTAACTTATTATCAGTGATTTCGTTTTGTTCGTTTTCTGCAGCTTCCTCACGTTTTGCTCTTCTATATTTTGATTTCAAGCTCTTACCTCTACCACCTTGGCCAGATAATTTTGCTTGTGTTTCTTTGATCTTATCTTGAATCGCTTTTTGATCGAT
>CAZXWT010000151.1:0-1066 GCA_964644475.1 uncultured Sediminibacterium sp.
ATGCCGCTTTTTCTTTTAGTGGCTTTTGTGCAAAAACCGTAACAGAAAAAATACCTGTACTACCATTATTGAATTTAGCAATTTCTTCTGCTGACAAATAATTACTTAGAATATCATTAGGGATAACTATTGGCTTCTCTTTTTGTATAACAACATTCTCAAAACCATTTGCATGAATTAGTTCCATGTAAACTTCTTTTTGAATGGCACCAGAAACACAACCAGCGTACATTTCAGCGTCTTTTCTTAATCCTTCTGGCAATGCACCCACTAAAACAACATCAGAAATACTAAAATGTCCACCTGGCTTTAATACTCTATAAATATCTTTGATTACTGCATCTTTATTGGGAACCAAATTCAATACACAATTGCTCACAATCACATCTGCACTATTTGCTGTAATAGGCATGTTTTCAATATCTCCTTGTCTGAATTCGACATTATTAAATCCCCTTGCTTCAGCATTTTTTCTTGCTTTGTCAATCATGGCAGGTGTAAAATCTACACCAATAACTTTACCTGTCTCTCCTGTTTCGTGACGTGCAATAAAACAATCATTACCAGCACCGCTACCTAAATCTACCACTACATCTCCTTTCTTAATTTTAGCAAATTGTGTTGGCAATCCGCAACCCAAACCTAAATCGGCATCTGCATTATATCCTTCCAGTGTTGTATAATCGTCTGACATAATATTATACACTTCAGTTGAGCATCCACCTGCACCACAACAAGAAGACATATTGGTTTCTTTGTCTTGCAAAGCAATTTCACTATACTTCTTTTTAACTATTTCTTTTAATTGTTCTTCGGTTTGCATAAAATATAATTTAAATTTTTACGATCTTTTTTAACAGCATTTATTGGGAATCAAGTTGACCTCTTTGAAAAAATTGTTCAAAGCTTCATTTGCTCTATTCCATTCGTTCAAATCAATACAATAGCAAACAGAAGCTCCATCAATATCCCCCTTAATCAAGCCAGCTTCTTTTAATTCTTTCAGATGTTGGGAAACCGTGCTTTGTGCAATGGGCAATTCATCAACTATATCTCCACAAACACA
>CAZXWT010000151.1:1166-3362 GCA_964644475.1 uncultured Sediminibacterium sp.
TATCAAACCAACCATTATGAAGAAAAAGAACATTATTAGCTTATCTATCGCCTTTGCATTTTTTGTGTTAGGCTTATCTGGCATCTTATTGTACATTAAACAAAAACCACATTTTGTAGAGATGACCCATACCATTTTCGGGTTAATCTTTGTGTGTTTTGCCATATTTCATATTGTAAACAACTGGGGGTCTTTGAAAAACTATTCAAAGGACAAAAACACTGGTTCTTTCAAAAAAGAATTATTAGTTGCAGGTATTATAGGATTAATCGTATTAACTCTTTCAGTAACTGAAGTACTAGAGCCAGTTGCAGAATTTGGAAGAGTATTTGCTCCTAAAAGAGGTCCAAAACCTGATGCCGGAATTAGTTTCCAAGAAAAAACAACTTTAGATTCCACAAATGGTCAAGCTGCAACATTTATCTTGCAAAAAACAAAAGATAATGAAGCTGCAAGATTACAAGTAGAAGTGGCTGATAGTACAGGTAAGGTTTTAGAAACTTTATTTGTTGGTGAAAAAGGAGGAAGAGGCCCTGCAGCTAATTTAATTTTAAGTACAAAAATTTCAACTCCAGCTCCTTTTAAATTAATCATCACTGGTATTACTGAAAAGAAAACAGAAGAAGAGGAAGAAGAAGGCAAGCCAGGTGTTGAAACTAAAACGCAAGAGACTTTTCAAATACAATCACTAAGTCCAGGTGCTCAAGTGTTGAATGTTGCTGACTCTAAGATTCTTAAAAGAGCCATCATTGAAATAAAATAAGAATCTAGATATTTAATAGAATCGAATTCTTACTAAAGAGCCTCTTCAAATTGAAGAGGCTCTTTAGTATAAAATAGTTTGTTGATTATCTCTTTACAAACTTTCTTTTCCCAGATGATACTATCTTAGGATTATAAGCAGGTGTCTCACCAAACTCAGCAGGAACAGTTCCTTTTAAAACAGGCGCTCCTAATAATTCTTCTATCTGCGCAAACTTAGATTGCTCTTTCTGTCCCACTAAAGTAAAAGCTGTTCCTAAATTTGCAGCTCTCGCAGTTCTGCCAATTCTGTGAATATAGTCTTCTCCATCATTAGGAACATCATAATTAATCACCAAATCTATATCATCAATATCAATACCTCTACTCAAAATATCTGTTGCAACAATAATGGAGATTTTTTCGTTTCTAAAATCTTGTAATGCTTGTTCTCTTTCTTTTTGCTCTAAATCAGAATGCACTTCTGCAACAGACAATTTAGCTTGTTTTAAATCAGCGGTCAGTTTTTTTACATTTTGTTTTTTAGAACAGAAAACTACTACTTTTTTAAAACGCTTTGATCCAAGCATATCTTTAATAATTGCATCTTTTTGAGCATCGTAGACAATAAATGCTTTTTGAGTAATATTTTCAGAAGCTTTAGAAATAGCAATATTAATCTCTACTGGGTTTACTAATAAATTCCTTGCCAATGAACGCATTTTAGTAGGCATGGTGGCAGAGAATAATAGGTTCTGTCTTTCCTTGGGCAAATAGGTAATGATCTTATTAATATCATCATTAAAACCCATGTCCAACATCCTATCGGCTTCATCTAAAACCAGATACTTTAAACCTTTCAATTTTACATAGCCCATATTTAAATGTGCAAGCATTCTACCTGGTGTACATACTACAATATCCACTCCACTATTCAAAGCTTTCTTTTCAATGGCAAATGAATTTCCATCACCACCGCCATACACTGCAATAGCACTTACATCTGTAAAATATGACAAGCCTTCAATACTTTCTGCAATTTGAATAGCCAATTCTCTTGTTGGAACAATGATCATTGCATTAATATCAGAGGCCTGATGTGGTGAAGTTATTAACCTGTGTAATAATGGCAACAAGAATGCTGCGGTTTTACCAGTACCAGTTTGAGCAGCTGCAATAATATCTCTTCCTTCTAAAATGGGCACCATTACCTGCTCTTGAACAGGTGTGGCATTTTCATAACCCATTGAATCTATCCCATCCAAAATTCTTGGATCTAAACCTAAATCAATAAACTTCAAAATACTTTCTTTTAATAATAGATACAAAGGTACAACTAAAAAGCCCGAAAGCATATTAACTTTCGGGCTTTACAATTAATTGATCTTATAGTACTTGACTAAAAAATATACTTTGTACTCAAGAAATTAGAATGATGAGAAGATACAATATCAT
>CAZXWT010000152.1:0-3359 GCA_964644475.1 uncultured Sediminibacterium sp.
CTATGGTTAAACCAAACCCGAACCATAACGCCGCAAAATTACAACATGATTTTTTGTATTCAAAAAAACCATATCAATCAATTGTTAAATTTGATAAATGGAGGCACTTTTTAGGACAAGCGGTAAGGATATTGCTTTAAGGCTTCTTCTAAACAATCCATGGCTGCGTGAATGTCTTTTTCGTTTAAAACATAAGCCAATCTAATTTCATTTTTCCCTAATCCTGGTGTGGTATAAAAGCCGCTGGCTGGAGCCAGCATAATAGTAGCATTGTCTTTTCTAAAGTCGGTTAATAACCATTGGCAAAAAGCATCTGTATCAGCTACAGGTAATTTGGCCATTGCATAAAAAGCGCCGCTTGGTGCAGGACAGAAAACACCTTCCATTTTCTCTAAACGGCTGATCAATGTTTTTCTTCTGTTGGCATATTCCTCTCTAGTGGCATCAAAATAATCTGATGGCAAACTCAAAGCTGCTTCAGCAGCTATTTGCTCTAGTGTGGGTGGGCTTAATCTTGCTTGAGAAAATTTCATTACCGCTTCAATCACTGCTTTATTCTTGGTCACTAATGCACCAATTCTTGCACCACAAGCCGAGTACTTTTTAGAAAAAGTATCAATCATAATTACTCTGTCTTCCACCCCTTCTAATGTAAGAGTGCTTTTTACTTTTCCTTTATAGCTAAACTCTGTATAAGCTTCATCAGAAAATAAATACAGGTCTTTTTCTTTAATTAAATCTCTAATCTGCGATAACTCTTGCTCACTATACACATAGCCAGTAGGGTTATTGGGATTGCAAATAAAAATACCCTTTGTCTTAGGCGTAATTTTTGCTTTGAAAGATTCGATAGGAGGTAATGCAAAACCAGATTCAATGGTAGAAGTAATAGGAATAATTTTAATACCAGCAGCCATGGCAAAGCCAATATAGTTGGCATAAAAAGGTTCTGGAACAATAATCTCATCGCCTGCATCCAAACAAGCCATGAAAGCAAATAAAATTCCTTCACTACCACCGATGGTAATTAAAATATCTGTGTAGTCTACATTAATTTGTTTGGATTGATAATAATTAGCAAGCTTTTTTCTAAAACTTAAAATACCAGCGCTATCTGTATACTCCAGCACTTTCATGTCAGCATTTCTAACCGCTTCCATCATAATAGAAGGAGTTTCTATATCTGGCTGACCAATATTTAAATGATAGACTTTAACGCCTTCTTTTTTAGCAGCTTCAGCGAAACTGGCTAATTTTCTAATAGGTGAAGAAGGCATGTCCATGCCACGCTGGCTAATCTGGATCATGCTAATCTGAAATTACTTCTCCTTCAATGGTTAATTCTGTTGGAAGTTTAGTGCCCGCAAATTTTACCGTTACTTTCTTTTTAAACACACCGCTGTAAGGAGCAGTATAAGTTACTTTGATATTTCCTTTTTGACCTTTCAATACCGGGTCTTGTTTGTATTCTGGTGTCGTACAACCACATTCAGCTTGAGCAAATTCAATGACTGCAGGCTTATTTCCAGTATTCGTAAAACTAAAAACAACTGCTTTGTGAATACCTTTTTTAATCTTCCCAAAATTATGAGTGGTTTTATCAAATTTGATTTCTGATTGTGCGTTCAAGCCAGTCAAAATCAGGCTAAAGGATAATAAAAAAGCTAGTTTTTTCATAAAAAATTGGGTTGATTTTATAGGGTAAAAATATTGAAAAAACCCTAATTATTTGATTTTATCTAATTATAGACTTTTTATGCTTTTTGCACCTTATTTTTGTTCTATGGAATCCCATTTAGAAGCCCAAAATAATGCCGACATGCTTTCTTTTGAAGCATTTCGTAATTCTGTAATTGCAGATTATAGATTGGCACTTTTAAGTAGGGAAGTAAGTTTATTGGGAAGAAGAGAAGTACTTACAGGAAAGGCGAAATTTGGCATTTTTGGAGATGGTAAAGAAGTGACCCAAATAGCTTTGGCCAAATATTTTCAAAAAGGCGATTTTAGAAGTGGTTATTATAGAGACCAAACTATGATGTTTGCATTAGGCGTTGCCAATGTTGAAACTTATTTTTCTCAATTATATGCAGATACCATCAATGATCCATTCAGTGGTGGTAAAAATATGAATGCTCATTTTGCCACCAAATTTGTAGACGAAAATGGTGAGTGGAATAATTTAACTGAACAATACAATATCTCAGCAGATATTGCACCTACTGCTGGTCAGATGGTGAGAGGATTGGGTTTAGCATTTGCATCCAAATGTTTTAGAAACGTAGATCAATTAGCACAATTTAAAACACTAAGCAAGCAAGGTGATGAAGTATGTTTTTGCACCATTGGTGATGCAAGTACTTCTGAAGGACATTTCTGGGAAGTAGTGAATGCTGCTGGAGTATTACAAGTACCCTTGGTGATTTTTGTATACGATGATGGTTATGGAATTTCTGTGCCAACAAAATTACAAACCACCAAAGGTTCTATCTCTGCAGCATTGAAAGGTTTTGAAAGACAAGCGGGCACCAATGGTATTCAAATATATACTGTGAAGGGTTGGGATTATGCTTCTTTGTGTGAAACCTTTGAAGCTGGGATTGATTTGGCAAGAACAACTCATACACCAGTGGTGTTTCATGTACAAGAATTAACGCAACCTCAAGGTCACTCTACGAGTGGAAGTCACGAAAGATATAAGTCTGCAGAAAGATTAGAGTGGGAGCGTGAATGGGATTGTAATAAAAAAATGAAAGAGTGGTTAATCTTAAATGAATTAACTACAGAAGAAGAATTAAATCAATTAGAGACCGAAGTAAAGCAAGAAGTAAGATTAGCTAAGCAAGCGGCTTGGGATAAGTACTATTTACCTATCAAAGAAAAAGTACATGAAGCTATTCAATTAGTGCAAACAAATTTAAGCGAAGCTGAGTTAGCTGTTATTGCGCCTATCTGCAATGAATTGATCACTAATAAAGAGCCACTTAAAAGAGATATTTTCAGAACAGTGAGTTTGGTCTTGGAGCAATTACCTCAACACCCTAATGCAAAAGTAATTGAACAATTCCTAAGTAATTATCATGCAGCAGAAGCGCCGGCTTATGCTAAAGATTTATATGACGAAGGTCCAAAGAGTACTTTGAATGTTCCTGTTGAATCCGTTCAGTATGCGGCAGATGCACCCATTGTTAATGGCTATGAAGTATTGAATAAATATTTCGATGAATTGTTTACTGTGAATCCTAAAGTATTTGCTTTTGGAGAAGACTTGGGAAATATTGGAGATGTAAATCAAGGCTTTGCTGGCTTACAATTAAAGCATGGAGAACACAGAATATTTGATACAGGTATTCGCGAGCAAT
>CAZXWT010000153.1:0-3356 GCA_964644475.1 uncultured Sediminibacterium sp.
CAAATCGATTCCCCAAAACATATTGTTGATAATTTCTCCAAGTCCATTTATGCTGCAAAATCACCCAATATGCTGAAATTACTTAAAAAACTTGAACAAGATCCTACGGTAGAGCACGCTTATCCATTTGGAGAATTCCATCATGTTGTGATGAAGCAGCATAATCAAACGATGTCACCAATTGACGACATGTTTGCAGAAAAAATCTTACCTAATATCGAAGATGTATTTATAGATTTAATGAGAACTCATGCATAATAAAGCAATAATAGTAGATAAATTATCTAAAACCTTTGGCGATTTTAAAGCAGTAGACGAAATAAGCTTTGAAGTGGGAAAAGGCGAAATATTTGGATTCCTAGGGGCAAATGGTGCCGGAAAAACAACAGCAATGAAAATGCTATGTGGTCTATCTATGCCTACTAGTGGCAAAGCCACTGTTGCAGGATTTGATGTCTATAAAGAAAACGAGGCCATTAAAAAAAGTATAGGGTATATGAGTCAAAAGTTTTCGTTATACGAAGACCTGACTGTGAAAGAAAATATTAAATTTTATGCAGGTATTTATGGCATCTCTCCTGAGCGAATTGTTGAAAAAACAAAAAAATTATTAGTTCAATTGGAATTAGAAAAAGAAGCAGATGTTTTAGTGGGTCAATTGCCTTTAGGATGGAAACAAAAACTTGCATTTTCTGTAGCTATCTTTCATGAACCACAAATTGTTTTTTTGGATGAACCAACTGGTGGTGTAGATCCAATTACAAGACGAGAATTTTGGAATTTGATTTATGATGCATCCGAAGCAGGCATCACAGTATTTGTAACCACTCATTATATGGATGAAGCAGAATATTGCAATCGAGTGTCCATCATGGTGGATGGAAAGATTGATGCCTTAGACACCCCTTTTAATTTAAAAAAGAATTTCAATGTTCAAAGTATGGATGAAGTTTTTCTTCATTTAGCCAGAAAAGCAAAACGCACCGAATAGTATGAAGCAGTTTTATCATTTTGTAGTAAAAGAGTTCTATCACATCTTTAGAGATAGGAAAACGATGTTTATTTTGTTGGGCATGCCAATGGTTCAAATTATTATTTTTGGTTTCGCCTTAACCAATGAAGTAAAAAATACAAAAATTGCAATCATCAATCAATCAAAAGGGATTTCATCAAATCAATTGGTGCAAAAAATTGAAGCAAGTCAATATTTTGAATTGTATCACCAAAGCACTGATGCGCGTCAAATAAATAGTTTGTTTAAGAAGGGGTTAGTTAAAGTGGCGCTAATTATACCTAATGATTTTGATCAAAGTAGTGTGAATCAAAATAAAGGGCAATTGCAAATTATTGCAGATGCTACTGATCCAAATGTTGCTTCAACATTGACAAATTATCTCTCGGTCATCTTACAGGATTTTCAAAAAGAGTTGAATCCCAATCAAACGATGCCCTATAAAATGGTAGTGGAAACAAGGATGATGTACAATCCTCAGCTAAAGGGGGCATATAATTTTGTACCAGGTGTAATGGCCATGGTTTTATTATTGGTATGTACTATGATGACTGCTTTAACTGTAGTTCGTGAAAAGGAACTTGGCAATATGGAGATTTTATTAGCCTCGCCTATTCATCCAATTAAAATTATCATTGCGAAAGCGGTACCTTATTTATTACTAAGTATTATCAATATTACCACAATTTTACTTTTAAGCTATTTTGTATTAGATGTGCCCATTAATGGGAGCTTACTATTTTTATATGCCGAAAGTATTTTATTTATTTTGGTTTCCTTAGGACTAGGTTTGTTAATTTCTGCCGGTACTGATTCTCAACAATCTGCCATGTTCATTTCACTCGTTGCTATGTTCTTGCCAACAGTGATGTTTAGTGGTTTTATATTTCCAATTGAAAATATGCCATTACCCTTGAGGATCATATCGAATTTTATACCAGCTAAATGGTTTTTCATTATCGTTAAATCAGTTATGATTAAAGGAGTTGGCATAAAATTAGTCTGGAAGGAAACGCTCATACTAATTGGTATGATGGCTTTCTTTTTTACGATGGCTATTAAAAAATTTAAAATTAGACTTGCATGAGTCCATTAAGGTATATATTAGAAAAAGAGTTCAAGCAAATTTTTAGAAATCCCGCAATTCTAAAAGTCATTTTTGTAATGCCAATTATTCAGCTGATTGCCTTGCCAATGGCCGCAGATTATGAAATTAAGAATATCAATATTGCTGTAATTGATAGGGACCATAGTACAGTATCAAATAAATTGGTTCAAAAAATTACTGCTTCTAATTATTTTAAGTTAGTTGACTATAATGATCATTTTGATGCTTCTATGGAGTTGATTGAAAATGATAAAGCTGACTTAATTCTTGAAATTCCTCAAAATTTCGAATCCAACTTATATAAAGAACAATCCTCCAAAATGTTTTTAGCTGTCAATGCTATAAATGGCGTCAAAGCAAATCTAGGAGCAGCTTACCTAGCTAATATTGTACAATCCTACAATAGTGATTTTAGAATTCAAACCATTACTCCTGGGAGGTTTAATGAGCTGCCCCTATTTGACATAAGCTCCACCAATTGGTACAATCCTAAATTAAACTACAAGATTTACATGGTGCCAGGTATTTTAGTGTTACTAATTACTATTGTAGGCATGAATTTGTCTTCAATCAATATTGTACGAGAAAAGGAAATGGGTACTATAGAACAAATTAATGTAACACCAATCAGAAAAACACATTTTATCTTAGGTAAATTAATCCCTTTTTGGATTATCGGTCTAGTTGTGATCACAGTTGGCTTTTTAATAGCTTGGTTGGTATATGGTATCATACCATTGGGCTCCTATTTCACTTTGTATTTATTTGCTGCCATTTATTTACTTGTAATATTAGGTATAGGACTTTTGATTTCAACTTATTCAGAGAATCAACAACAAGCGATGTTAGTGACCTTCTTTTTAATGATGATCTTTGTTTTGATGGGAGGATTGTATACTAGTATTGATAGTATGCCTGATTGGGCAAGATGGATTACAAGATTAAACCCGATTTCTTATTTTATCGAAATTATGCGTATGGTAGTATTGAAAGGAAGTGGCATTGCAGATACGGGCAAACAATTTTTAATTATGATTTTTTATGCTATTGTAATCAATACTTGGGCTGTGCTAAGCTATCGTAAACGTGCTTAAAATCAAATTCCAAAAACAAAACTTGGCAGGAACTTGGCCGAAAAGAAAAAACCACCTATGAAACAAATCATAAGTGGTTGATTTTCAAGTGGGCCCACCAGGGCATGATCCTGGGACCCCCTGATTATGAGTCAGGTGCTCT
>CAZXWT010000154.1:0-3335 GCA_964644475.1 uncultured Sediminibacterium sp.
GCTAATTGTTGATGAATCATTAAAAATCCAGAATCCGCTGGAGCAATGATATAAGTATTGTGAATCTGAATTAATGGCGCTTCTTCTAGAATCGCTAATTTATTTTGTGTCTCTGTAAAACCCATCGAAGAAGGTTTTACTATGTATTCGCTATTGGGTTCTGCACTTGGAATAGTGGAGAAAAAGTCTTTCCATTCGCCCTCTCCTTTATTGGAGCTGCTTGATTTTGGTATAAAGTGCGCTTGGTTTTTTTGTGTAAAGCCTGCGTATAAACTATTACTAGTGGTTTGATGCATTTTCTCCTCAGTAAAAGGCTTTTGAACTGCATCCAAGCTTTGTATATTGGCATCCAAAGAAAAATCTAAAGAAGGAGCAATGCTAAATTGAGCCAATGCATGTTTAACTGCTGCTTGCACGAAGGCGTATATAATTTTATCGTCTTCAAATTTTATTTCTTGCTTCGTAGGATGAACATTAATATCCACTTGCGCAGGATCTACATCAATATATAAAATATAACTAGGGAAATTTTCTTTAGCAATTAATCCTTCAAAAGCATTGGCCACTGCATGATGCAAATAAGCACTTTTTATAAATCTTCTATTAACAAAAAAGTATTGATCACTTCTTGTTTTTTTTGCGGTCTCAGGCTTTCCTACAAAACCTGCAATATTTAAGTAATCGGTATGTTCTCCAACCGCCACCAGTTTTGTATTATAACTATTGCCTAATACCTGTATGGCTCTTTGTTTGAAACTACCTCCTTCCCAATGAAAAACTTCTTGCCCATTATTATTGAGACTGAAAAATATTTCTGGGAATGCCAGGGCCACTCTGGTGAATTCGTCAATGATATGTTTAAGCTCCGCAGCATTGCTTTTTAAAAAATTTCTTCTTGCAGGTACATTGAAAAACAAATTCTTCATGCTAATACTTGTACCTACAGGACAAGCAGTGGCAGAAGCTTCAATGATTTTACTATTTTCAACAATCACTTCTGTACCTGTTTCGTCTACTTCTCTTCTGGTTTTTAATTGAACTTGTGCAACAGCTGCAATAGATGCCAATGCTTCTCCTCTGAAACCCATTGTTCTAATTTGAAATAAATCTTCAATGGTGCTTATTTTACTAGTTGCATGTCTGCCAAAAGCATTTTGAGCATCCTGAGGACTCATTCCCTTGCCATTATCAATTACTTGAATAAGTGCTTTGCCGGCATCATTGATGATTAATTGAATTTTAGTGGCACCAGCATCTACTGCATTTTCCAGCAATTCCTTTACGGCACTTGCTGGTCTTTGTATCACTTCGCCCGCCGCAATTTGGTTGGCTATATGATCTGGTAATAAATGTATAGTATTGGCCACTTTTAATCCTTTTAAAGTGTGTAAAAGTAGTAAATTTGCCTCTTAAAATTTCATCTTATGCTCAGAACGGCAGACATTCAAAAATTAGCCCACCACTACTTACCAAAAGACTTTGTTTTAACGGATTGGGCATGTTTAGAGCCTTATTTTAAAGAACTATTAGAAAGACCATTGGAAGATAAAACGGGTTTGGAAAAATGGTTGCAAGATTTGAGCGAATTGGAGGCATTTATTAGTGAAGATGCTTGTTGGAGACAGATCAAAATGACTTGTGATACCACAGATAAAAGTTTGGAAGAAGCTTTCAATTTTTTCTGCATGGAAATTCAGCCAAAGATGCAGCCATTTGCAGATGCTTTGAATAAAAAATTAATAGCTTGTCCTTTTACCAAAGACTTAGATAAAGAACAATATTTCACTTACCTAAGATCTGTGCAAAAAAGTATTGATTTATTTAGAACTGAAAATATTGCTATTCAAGCCGAATTAAGTGTTTTGCAACAACAATATGGCGCCATTGCAGGTAAAATGACTATTCAACATGAGGGTCAGGAATATACCTTGCAACAAGCTGCACAATTTTTAGAGAGTGAAGACAGATCAATAAGAGAATCTGTTTATAGAAAAATTCAAGAAAGAAGGTTACAGGATAAAGAAGCAATGCATGATTTGTTTACTAGTTTAATTCAAAAGAGAAATCAAGTGGCTTTGAATGCTGGTTTTTCGAATTATAGAGATTATAAATTTGTAGAGTTAGGTAGATTCGATTACAGTAAAGAAGATTGTTTTCAATTTCACGAAGCAGTAAAATTACATGTACTTCCGTTGATTGATAAGATATACGCAAGAAAAAAACAAAAGCTTGGTTTGGATATATTAAAGCCATGGGATACAGAAGCTGAGCCTGCTGGAACAAATCCACTAAGACCATTTACAGACGGAAAAGATTTGTATGAAAAATCGGTTGCTTGTTTTGAACAGCTACATCCATTTTTTGCAGACTGTTTAAGAAAAATGAATGCTTTAAAACATTTTGATTTAGAAAGTAGAAAAGGAAAAGCCCCAGGTGGATATAACTGCCCATTGGCAGAATCAGGTGCTCCATTTATTTTCATGAATGCTGCTGGTCAAATGAGTGATGTGACTACAATGGTACACGAAGGTGGACATGCCATTCATAGTTTCTTGTCACACAATTTATCATTGAGTGCTTTCAAAGAATACCCGATGGAAATTGCAGAAGTAGCCAGTATGTCTATGGAATTATTTAGCATGGACCATTGGCAATCTTTTTTTGATAATGAATCAGATTTAAAAAGAGCCAAAGAACATCAATTAGAAAGAACCATTACTATTTTCCCATGGATTGCAATTATTGATAAATTCCAACATTGGGTATATGAAAATCCTAATCACAGTATCGAAGAACGTACCAATACTTGGACAAGTATATTAAAAGAGTTTTCTACCAATAGTATCGATTACTCAGGATTAGATGCATTTAGAGCGATAGGTTGGCAAAGACAATTACATTTATTCGAAGTGCCTTTTTATTATATAGAATACGGCATTGCGCAATTAGGTGCAATAGGAATGTGGATGCAATACCAAAAAAATCCAAAACAAGCTTTGGAGAATTACATGAACGCATTGGCTTTAGGAGGTACTAAAACCTTGCCTGAATTATACAAGACTGCAGGTATTGAATTTAATTTCTCTCCTAATTATGTAAAAACATTAATGGATTTTACTAATAATCAATTAGAACAATTATATCAATAAAATCAAAACCATTTTTATGAAAAAACTAATTATTTGTTTCGGTTTTATGGCATTTAGTTTCGGTGCTTTTGCTCAACATCAAGCACCAACCAATGTGGCTTCTGGTAAAAACAGCGATCCAGCAATGCCCACTTATATTGTGAATGGAGTAGAAACACCTTATGCAAAAGTGGTTAAATTAAATAC
>CAZXWT010000155.1:0-3329 GCA_964644475.1 uncultured Sediminibacterium sp.
GTTGCAGGAGAAGGCTTCATGATTTGCCAGAAAAATTCGTGGTTAAAATGACCACCTGCATTATTACGCATTTTGGAACTGTATTTTGAAATACTGCCCAATAAATTATTTAAACTAGTTTGAGTTATATCCACTTTTTCTGCAACACAAGCATCCGCTAAATTTTTCGCATAAGTGGCTGCATGCTTTGTATAATGAATTTCCATAGTCATTGCATCGATAAATGGTTCCAATGCATTGAACGCATATGGTAGGGCTTGTTGTTGAAATTCAGAAGGAGAGAAAGTCCAAGCACTGATCAATGGTGCACTAGCCAAAGCGATTCCTGCCTTTCCTGTATTTTTCAGAAACTGGCGACGATTTTGTGATGAATTTGACATGGTATTATTTTTTAAAGTACTTCTTCAAAGTTACTTTAATTGGTTGTAATGTGCGATAGTAAAATTCCTGATTGAATAACTGAGAATCTCGCATGGCTTTATAGGTCAAAAACACCCCAATTGGAATTAGCAAAAAACTTGATAGCCACATGCCAGCAAATGGATCCCAAGTGCCAGATTTGGCTAATTTTTCACCAAAATTATTGAGTAAGAAAAACACCACAAAAAAGGCAACTGCCAATACCATGGGAGTGCCTAATCCTCCTTTTCTAATAATGGAACCTAATGGAGCACCAATTAAAAAGAGTACAATGCAGGCAAAGGATAGAGTGAATTTTCTATGCCATTCAATAGAATGGTAAGCAGTGGACTGTAATTTCTCTCTATATATAATGGATAGAGATTCAAGGCTACTCAATATTGACGTGAATTGGTATCCTACATTTTCAATATTACTTGATTTTTCAGAAGCAGGCACAATTTCTGCAAATGACTTGATTGGCTTTGCTTGAATACGGTCAAAAAGTTTCGAACTATCCTTGTAAGCCATAAACCTTAAGTAAGCTCCTAGCTCTGCTTTTGATTTTTTTAAATAGTAAATATCATTATTCTTAACCGAATCTAAAGCATGTTGTAATTGACGAATACTTAACATTTTTGGATCATAAATTTGATCATTGTTTTTGCCAATTTGAAAAGATTTTAAATCGAAGACTTTTTTATATTCCTTAAAATACAATCTAGTAAATTCTGTTGGTGTATTACCTCTTTGTCCTCTTTCTTGATATCGCCAACCATTGAACATGGTGAACTCTAAAAATTTCTTATCTGGCGAAACACGCATAATACCAGAAGCCGCCATGGTCATGTTATCTTGTAATCCATAACGTTTTTCAAAAATTACAATATCATGCATTACACTATCATTCGATTCTTTCTTACCTAATTTAATAACATAGCCATCAATCTTATCATAAAAAACACCTTCTTTCAAATCCATTGCTGGCTTAGCTATAATGATATCGTATTTGAGTTTGGTCAATTTCATTTGCGCAATCGGAATAATATTATTCGCAAATAAAAATGCAATACCAGATAGAAAAATGGTGAAAATAAAAACAGGTCGCATAAAGCGAATTAATGGAATGCCAGCAGCCTTAATAGCTACTAACTCAAAGCTTTCTCCTAAATTTCCAAAAGTCATGATAGAAGAAAATAATAAGGAAAGAGGTAATGAAAGAGTAATGGTATTAATGGCAACTAGTCCAACCAATTGCATAATAATTAAAAAGTCCAAACCCTTGCCCACTAAGTCGTCAATGTATAACCAAAAAAATTGCATGGTCAGCACAAAAGTGGTAATGGTTAGTGCTGCCAAAAAAGGTCCTATAAAGGCCTTCAGAATTAGTATGTCTAATTTTTTGAACAATTTTGTAGTACTAGCTACCTATGCGATGAAATAGATCTTTAACCTGGTATCCCCAAAGTTGACTTTGGTCTTTGATTTCATTTTTTTCAGCAAAATCCTTTATCACCAAAATGGTTTGATTAGAGATTTCTGTTTTTTCAATTCTAAATTCAAAGTATTCGTTCTTCTCACTATGCAACCATCTAAATCTGATGAATTTATCTTCTTCTTGGTCTAAAATTTCTGCCTTATCCGGTACACCGCCATTCCATGAAAAGCTGTAGACATTTTCCCATTCATCCACTTTATCGGCAAACCATTCTTGTAAGCCTGATGCAGTTGATAGAAATTCGAAAAGTATGGATGGAGAACATCTAACTGGAAATTCAAGTGTAAATAATTGTTTCTTGCTCATAAAATCTTCGCCTCTTTATAGTTAATTCGTTAGGTGCAATAATATAAAATAAATGATTGGTTCCAAGTTATTTTTTGTCATAAATAGTTAATAAATAGCCAATTAGCAATTTTTCGAATACAAAATATTATCTAATATGTTGATAATCAGATAAATACACCTATTTGGCTTTACTAAGATTTACGTATATTTGCCACCCTTAATCAATCGGTATGTTTAATAACTTAAGTGAGAAATTAGAATCAGCCTTTAAGCACCTTAAAGGTCAAGCAAGAATTAATGAATTGAACGTTGCGAATACCCTAAAAGATATTCGTAAGGCTTTATTAGATGCCGATGTCAACTTTAAAATAGCAAAAGAATTTACGGATGCTATTAAAGTAAAGGCAATGGGAGAGAAGGTGATCAATGCGATTAGCCCAGGCCAATTAATGGTAAAAATTGTACAAGACGAACTGACTGCTTTAATGGGTTCAGAAGCGGCTTTACTAGATACTTCAAAAAATCCTACTATTATTTTAGTGGCGGGTTTACAGGGTTCTGGTAAGACCACATTTTCTGGAAAATTAGCCACTTATTTAAAGGCACAAAAAAAATCTCCTTTATTGGTTGCTGCAGATATTTATCGTCCTGCTGCGATGGATCAATTAACCGTTTTAGCAGAACAAATTGGAGTAGATATTTTTGTTGAAAGAGAAAATAAAGATGCAGTATCGATTGCGCAAAACGCCATTGCATACGCAAAACAAAATAATAAAAATGTGATCATCATAGATACTGCAGGTCGTTTAGCCGTAGATGAAATGATGATGAATGAAGTGGCCAATATTAAAAATGCGATTCAACCACAAGAGATTTTATTTGTAGTGGATTCCATGACTGGTCAAGATGCAGTCAATACAGCAAAGGCTTTCAACGATCGTTTAGATTTTACTGGTGTGGTTTTAACGAAATTAGATGGGGATACAAGAGGTGGTGCTGCCTTATCTATCAAATACACGGTGAATAAGCCTATTAAGTTTATGAGCAGTGGAGAGAAGATGGATACTTTGGATATTTTTTATCCAGAAAGAATGGCTCAGCGTATTTTAGGAATGGGAGATATTACTTCATTAGTAGAAAAAGC
>CAZXWT010000156.1:0-3327 GCA_964644475.1 uncultured Sediminibacterium sp.
AAAGGTTTTAGAGCATAATTGGACAGGATTATATTTTAGTGTTTTGGTATAGAAGCCTCATAATTATTATGGGGCTTCTCTTTTTTTCATGCAGTTTAAGTATCTTACATAAATAGAAATAATAAATATGAAAAAGCTAGTTCAACTTATTGCCATCTTATTAGTTATTATAGGTATTATAGTAATTATAAAAACTATTACTAATAAGCCATCTAGTCAATCCCAAAGTATTGAACTTGTAGCACTTCCCGCAGGGGCAATCGAGCACATGACTGAGGCAATACAAATGGCCACTGAAACACCCAATGACTTATATCAATACGATTCGACAGTATTTTATTCTTATAGAAAATTTTTAGAAAAGAACTATCCTTTAATACATCAAAAACTTACAAGAACCATTATCGATAGCTTTCATTATATATATGAATGGAAAGGAAGCGATACATCTATATTGCCAATGGTTTTAATGGCGCATTATGACGTAGTACCTGTAGAGGCATCTGCTATTAAATTATGGCATGCAAAACCATATGGAGGAGAAGTAAAAGATAATTATATCTGGGGAAGAGGTGTTTTAGACGACAAATCTAGCATGATAAGCATTTTGGAGGCAACTGAAGCACAATTAAAGAAAGGCTTCACTCCTAAGCAAAGTATATTTTTATGTTTTGGTGCAGACGAAGAATCTAATGGAAGAGGAGCAGCAGCAATGGTTAAATACTTTCAATCTAAAAAACAAAGATTTGATTTAGTAGTAGATGAGGGTGGTGAAATATCTACAGAAGACAATAAGAATATTCAACAACCTATCGCATCAGTTGGCGTTGGTGAAAAAGGTTATGTAACATTGGTTTTATCTGTTCAAAGAGCAGGAGGTCATTCATCTATACCAGAAAAATCATCTGCAATAGGTATTTTAAGTAAAGCGTTACATACTGTTGAAGAACATCAAATTCCAACAAGACTTACTCCTCCTATTAAAGCTTATCTAGAAAGAATTAGTAGCTACAACAATAATTTTTTTGAAAAAATGCAATTATCCAATATGTGGTTATTCGAAAAATTAGTACTAAAAAATATGACTAATAATAGGTCTACCAATGCATTAATTAGAACCACTTTAGTACCTACAGTAGTCAATAGTGGCGTCAGAGATAATGTTATCCCAACATTCGCTACTGCTATGGTCAATTCTAGAATTTTACCAGGAGAATCACCTAAGAGTGTTAAAGAGTATGTTGAAAAATTAGTGAATGATACAAATGTAAAGGTAAGTATCTATCCAAACTATGAAACCATGCCTTCTTCTACAACAGAAATAAATAGTCCTGCATTTAAAAGAGTGGAAATGGTTATCAATAGTATTGTAAAAGACGTTGTGGTAGCTCCCATGTTAATGGTTGGTGCTACAGATTCTAGAAATTATAGAGCGATTAGTGATGGGGTAATCAACTTTACACCATTGACAGACGCCAAAGGTTATCATGGCATTGATGAAAGAATGCTTATTTCTGATTTTGAAAAATGCTTTAATTTTTACACTCAATTAATTAAAGGTTCCAAATAAATTAAACTTTTTTTACTTTAGAACCTCTCCATCCAAAATAAGCAACAACAGCAAATGCTATTAATGGCACGATGTACCCATTTTGAATATTACCAGTATTGTCACTAATTAATCCAAAAAATCTTGGTAGTACTGCGCCCCCTACTATAGCCATCACTATTAAAGAACTTGCCATTTCTGTATCTTTCCCCAAAGAATCAATACCTAGTGAAAAAATAGTGGGAAACATGATTGACATAAAAAAGCAAATGGCAATTAAGGTATAAATAGTAATTGTGCCATGACCCACTATTGCTATAACACATAATGCAACACATATTAAAGCATATGCAGTCAATAATTTTCTAGGTTGTATAAAACGCATTAATGCTGTACCTAAAAATCTACCAATTAAGAATGCTAATCCACCGATACTTAAATAATCTGCTGCTTGTATTTCTTTGATTTGAGCAGATTGAGTTACATATAAAATAAATAAACTCAAAACACAAACCTGTGCCCCTACATAAAAAAACTGTGCAATCACCGCCCATTTTAAGTGACTATGTTTTAATGTCTCCTTAATTGTAGCTTTGTGATCTGATGACTCTCTAATATCTGGAAGTTGTATAAAATAAAAAATGGCGGCTATCACTAATAAGACAATACCTAAGATAGTATAAGGTGTTTTAACCGTATAAGCCTCCATAGCCAAAGCAGCCTTTCTTCCAACATCTGTCATTGAAGCCAATTCAGCATCTGAATAGCCCTTGGTTAAAATGAGTCTTGCACCAATAGCAGGTGCCAATGCCACTGCCAAGCCATTAAAGGATTGTACCAAATTTAATCTCTGCGTTGCAGTGGCAGGATCTCCTAATCTTGAAGCATAAGGATTAGCTGCAGTTTCTAAAATAGTTAAACCACAAGCAATAATAAATAAGGCAATTAAAAAATAATTATAAGATTGATGATTCGCTGCTGGTACAAATAAAAATGATCCAATTGCAAATAGTAATAGGCCTGCAATAATGCCCATTTTATATCCCCATTTTTTCATGATAAATCCCGCTGGCATTGCCATTATGAAATAAGCCACAAAAACTGAAGAGTCAACTAGGGTTGACTGTGTGGTAGTTAAAGTAAACGATTTTTTTAAGTGCGGAATTAATATAGGATCTAAATTATGGGCAAAGCCCCACAAAAAGAAAAGACAAGTAATTAAAATAAAAGGAATTCTAGTAGAGTTAGCTTTATTCATCCTAATTAATTTTATTTAAATATAAGAAAAACATTGAGTAGATGTTTAAAATCCTACATTTATAGTATAATTCAATCTCACCTTTATTCCAATTTTATGAAGAAAATAATCTTATTCTGTTTAGTTGCATTAATCTCTAGTAAAAGTTGGTCAAATCCAAACGAGAAAAAAGAAAGAGAGTTTTATTTGATTCAAATATATCATTGCAATAGTATTCAACAAATAAATGGTATAGATGCGTATCTTAAAAATATTTATTTACCCTATTTACATAAAATGGGAATCGCCAAAGTAGGTGTATTTGCCCCAATTGATAATGATACTTTAACTGATAAAAGAATTTATGTTTGGCTTCCTATGGCTAACTTGAATACCTTGGATAAATTGGACCAAGAAATTGAAAAGCTAGATCCGATGACTAAAAACCCTATAGTTGATTTAGAAAATGCGAATGGGAGTCTTCCATATACAAGAGTGGAAAGAATTATCACTAAGTCTTTTATTGACCAACCTAAATATG
>CAZXWT010000157.1:0-3308 GCA_964644475.1 uncultured Sediminibacterium sp.
TCTATAGAAATTTAATTCTTTATGATCAGCTGGTATTGCTGGAGTGTACACAATTACCGTCGCCTCTTTATCAATCTGAGCAAGATCATCTTCAAAATGTATTTGAATTCCTTCTTTTACTAAATCATCAGTAAGCGGTGTAGGCGTTTTATCATAGCCAGATACTTTTACACCTTGTGTATTGAAATATCTAGCTAAGGCACTCATTCCAATGCCACCAATTCCTATAAAATAAATGCTTTTGATATTTGTAAGAGGGTTCATAGAGTTTAACTAATTATTTGAATGGATCACTGATGAAATTATTTGCTCCGCTATAATTGAATCTGCATTGGAAACTGCAAAAGCTTGAATCTTATGATGCATGGTTTCCAAAACGCCAGCTTGATGAATAGCATCAATTACTAATGGCCCTAATTCTTCTCGAACCATGGAATCTTTTACCATAAATGCAGCACCTTCGTCTACTAAATTTTTTGCATTAAAGGTTTGATGATCTTCTGCCGCAAATGGATATGGCACAAATACACAAGGTTTTGCCGTTAAAGCAATTTCTGCAACAGACATAGCACCTGCTCTACTTACTACCATATCAGCAGCAGTATAAGCAGCACTCATATCATCCAAGAAACTATTTACATATACATTAGAAAAAGATTTAGCGGCATTCGCATATCTTGTTGCTTGTGATTTTCCAGTTTGCCAAATCAATTGTATTTGTTGTTCAGAGAAAGAAGATAAGTTTTTCAATATAGCGTCATTGATTGAATTAGCCCCTAAACTTCCTCCCACAATTAAAACAGTTTTTCGTTCTGGCAATAAACCAAACTGCATTAAAGCAGATTCTCTTGTATAATTACTTACACTTATATTTTTTCTAACAGGATTTCCAGTTACTACAATTTTATCTTTAGGAAAAAATTGTTCCATTCCTTTTGTGCCAGTAAATATTTTAGTGGCACGTTTCCCAAGCCATATATTAGATTTTCCGGCAAATGCATTGGACTCATGAATAAAAGTGAGTATCCCTTTTGATTGTGCAAATTTTAATACAGGGAAACTTGAATAACCTCCTACACCAAAAACAGCATTTGGTTTAAAAGAATTAAAAATGCTTCTTACTTGAAAAAAACTTTTAACTAATTTAAAAGGAAGCGATAGATTCTTCAACATATTAGATCTGTTCAAGCCAGCAATTGTCAAACCCTTTATTTCATAACCAGCCTGAGGCACTTTTTCCATTTCCATTTTTCCAGCAGCACCCACAAACAGAATAGCAGCATCTGGCACAATAGCTTGTATAGCTTGTGCAACTGCAATGGCTGGGAATATATGCCCCCCAGTGCCACCACCTGCAATAATGATACGTAGTTGCTGATTATGCTGGTTGAACTTCATTTATTGTTTCAGTATTATTTTCTGGTAATTCTATTTCTGTTTCTTCTGGCGCTTTACCTTCCATTTGTTCTACATTTCTAGCCACACTTAATATCAATCCCACTGCACAACATGTAAATATGAAAGAACTTCCACCCATACTTACTAATGGTAAAGTCACCCCAGTAACTGGTACAATATTTACATTCACTGCCATATTAGCCACTGCTTGTATAACCAATGTAAAACTTAAACCCAAAGCCATAAATGCACCAAAGGCATAGGGGCATCTTCTAAAAATTCTAATACATCTAAATAAGAAAACTAAATAAATGAAAATAATAAATGCACCTCCGATTAAACCATACTCTTCAATAATAACAGAATATATAAAATCATTATAAGCTTGAGGTAAAAAATTTCTTTGTCTACTATTACCTGGACCTAACCCATATAAAACACTTCCATTTGCAATGGCAATCTTTGCTTGTTGAACTTGATAAGGCACTTCATTGTCTTTGGCATACATGAAATCTTGCACCCTACTCACCCAAGTACCAAATCTTCCAAATCCTTTTAGTTTTTCAGCTACTACTGGTTTTCCATCTGCGGCACTAACATTTGATTTATGTGTTGCCATAGCAACACTAATAATAATCACCACAGGTACCAATGCTACAAGAATCACTAAACCAATATGTTTAAAGCTAACTCTTCCAATAAACATTAGCAATAAAGATGTAGCACCAGTCAATAATGCATTGGATAAATTAGCAGGCATAATTAACCCGCAAATCAATAGCACTGGCCAAAATACAGGCCAGAAACCTTTCCAAAAATCTTTTATTACTTCTTGCTTTTTACTAAGCACTCTAGAGATATACATAAAAAGTGCCAACTTAGCCACATCACTACTTTGGATAGTTAAATTAATAATCGGTAATTTAATCCATCTACTTCCGTCATTAATTTTGGCACCAAAGAACAAAGTATATATTAATAAAGGCACAGAAAATAAAAACAATATAGTAGCTACTCTTGAGAACACCGTATAATTCACTCTATGTAAGCCAAATACTACTAATAACCCTAGTAAAGTAAATACCACCTGTTTAAATAGGTAGATACTAGTATTACCCTTAGACATTTTATATGCTAGAGAACCTGTTGCACTATACACCACCATGATAGAGATAAGAGACAATACCAATACTAAAGCCCAGATATATTTATCCCCTCTAGTTCTCTGATCTAAATGCTCTTTCACACCTCCCAAAGAAGGCATTTGTGAAAATAATTTATCGGTGGTTTCTTTTAACATTATAATTCTTTTACAGACTCTTTGAATTGACGACCTCTGTCTTCGTAATTTTTAAACAAATCAAAACTTGCACAAGCTGGGCTCAATAAAACCACATCACCTTTTTCTGCTAATTTAAAAGCTTCATTCACTGCTTTTTTCGCCGAATCAGCTTCTACTATTGTAGGAACTATTCCTTTAAAGAAAGAAGTAATTTTTGAATTATCAGTACCCATACAAACAATCGCTTTCACTTTTTCTTTAACCAAATCAGCGATCAATTCATAATCATTCCCTTTATCTACTCCACCCAACACCAATACAGTAGATTTTTGCATACTCTCTAATGCATACCAAGTACTGTTTACATTTGTCGCTTTACTATCGTTGATAAAATCAACTCCACGTACTGTAGCTACAAATTCCATTCTATGCTCCAAGTTGTGGAAGTTGCTAACCGCTTCACGGATTTTTTCTTTTCGAATACCCAATGTACTTGCCGCAATACTTGCAGCCATTGTATTATAAGCATTATGCTTTCCTTTTAAAGCAAAATCATAAATACTCATGGTAACTCGTTCTTCTTGGATTTTTAACATCATTTGATCGTTTTTGATGTAGCCTCCTTTTT
>CAZXWT010000158.1:0-3302 GCA_964644475.1 uncultured Sediminibacterium sp.
CTATGAAGTTAAAATAAAAAAGGCCCACAAATAGGCCTTTTTTTATACTAAGACGAAAATATTAATTCAAGATAGTTGCTAATTGACTTTGGTCATACACTAAATATTCTCTATCAATTTTACCGTCTTTATTGAATTGGTCAGCTTGAAAGAACTTCACCTTAATAGTCTTGTCTTCTTTTGTAAATGATATACTAATATAGGTATAGACAAAATCTCTCTGATTGCCATCTTTGAAATTAAAATGACTTGACCACATAGCATAATCTGTAGTATCAACCTTAACTTTAATACCAGAAGCTGCCATTTTAGACAAAATATGAACATTGTCAGTTAAGCTCATTTTGTTTCCGTTATCTTCGAAAATTGCGGAATCTGCATACTTTGTAATATAACTCACACTGTCAAAATTTTCCATATCCTTAAAGGTTGACCTAACAAGGTCCATATTGGCTGTGCTATCATAATTGGTCCCAAATTCATGTGAATCCATTGTAGGCGCAGTAGTGTTAGTATTACACGAAAAGATTGCCATTGATACTAAGGCGGTAAAAAGTACTTTTTTCATATTGATGTTTTTGGGAATGAATTTATATCTAGAATGGTTATTATGATATGTTAATCCATTAAAAATCTGTTCCAAAATGTAAAAAAGGGAACAAATTACAGACCCATTTTATTCTTACAGGTATTGGAATTGGATAATTTCATTATTATTAAACCAAAACCGATAAAAATGAAACTAAAAATGTTAACGGGGCTTTTAGTTACTGCTACTATATTAAGCTGCAGTCAATCTCCTAAAGTAGATTCAATGGCTGGAGTATACAAAATGGAAAAACAGCTTATGAATGATGGTGTTAAAGATTACACTTTTCTAGCTAGCGAAGGCAATACTCAATTCAAAATTTATACTCCCGAATCCTATTTTTACATAGCAGTAGGCAAGGATTCAAGCGTAAGTTTTGGAACTGGATCATATACTTTGACGGATGGCAAAGTGGAAGAACAAAATGTTTTCAATTCTGGTAGTTTAGATACAGCTAATACAGCATTATTAGAAATAAGCAACAAAACTGACAAGGGATATACACAATACATTGATGCTTTGGAAGTTAGAGGTACAAAATACAAGCTTACTGAAGATTATTCTTCACTAGAAGCTAAAGGTACTTCTCCATTAGATGGAGTATGGCACCAAATTAAAAATCTTGAAATAACTGGTACTGATACTGTTGATGCTACATATAATGAATATAAAGTATTTCATGCTGGTCATTTTATGTGGGCAGCAAGAGGATTGGTTGATAGTGTAAAGAATACTTACAAAAACTATGTTGGACATGGCACTTTTTCACTAGTTGACAATGCTTTAACAGAAAACCTAGATATGTCTAGCATGGCTGGTATAACAGGCAGGTATGATATTAGCATCACTTTTAATGGCACTGATGAGTACACTCAAAAAACATCAGATACTACAAAATCAAAGGTGGTTGGTTTTAAAACCTATAAGAGAATAAGTAAATAATTGGCTCTTTAAGTTTGGATGAATACTAGAATAAAATCCCTGGCAATTTTTATTGCCGGGGCTTTTTTATTATATTGCTATTCAATTAACTAGTATTCACCCATTTATGGCCATATTTTTCCCTTTATTTGGGATTTTTACATCCTTTATTCTTATTTACTATTTAAGTTCTCTGAATAGGTCCAATTTCTTTCTTGCATTGTTCTTCCTTTGTTGTAACCTAGTTGTATTAGTGTATTATGGATTACATTTTACAAAAGATATCTTCTGGGAGGGTGTATGTTTTGTGAATTGGCTGCCGCTTTCTTACCTTCTAGGTCCCTTCCTTTTTTATTACGTAAAAACTACACTTTCAGAAAGCAATAAACTAGCTAAATGGGATTGGCTGCACTTAATACCTGCAGTTTTTATCATTTTTAACTGTCTACCTTTTACCACTTTACCCTTTGATCAGAAAAAAGCTATTGCACACGAAATTGTCAATATCACAGAGAACTATACCTTACATTTCAATTTTGTCTCTTTTGAGTTTATCCTTTTATCTAGATCTGCACATTTATTAGTGTATGCAGTATTTTCTATTTGGTATTTTTATAAGCATAGCAAGGATACTAAGAAATTATATGGCAAACTCCCTTCTAATCATTCTATTATAAAAAGATGGATTTATTTATTATCTACTGCACAAATAGTCATTGCGATCAATAGTATTGGGCATATGTCCACTTTATATAATATCAAATTTTCCATTTTTGGAATACCATCATACAAAATTTTTACTGAGAAATACTATTTTGGAATTTGTGGCACGGGATTCTTTTTGCAGAATATTTTTCTATTTATGTTCCCAAAGATTCTTTACGGTAATATATCTTATACCATTGAAAAAGGGAAAGACAGTATCATTGAAGAAATTAAATCAAGCTTACCTAAGAAGTCTAGAGAAAATAATATCTCTATTGACATTCAGCCAATATTAGAAGCTTATTTAATCAACGCTCCTTTTACTCAAAAAGAATTTTCTTTGTCTCAAATGTCATTTGACTTAAAAATGCCTGAAAGAGTCTTATCAAATTATTTCAACAAAGAATTAAATATCACATTTAGTGAATGGAGAAGACATCTCAGAATTGACCATGTGTGTAAATTAATTGAAGCAGGAGAGTCTAAGAACCTAACCATTGAAGCTATTGCAGCGAATGCAGGATTCGCATCAAGATCTAAATTTATAGATGCATTTAAAGAGCGAAAGGGAGTTACCCCTTCCGCTTTTATTAAATCAATTTCATTACAGCCTAACGAGGCATAAGGCCTAACTGTTGTAAGAATTCCAAGTTGTCGAAGAAGTCTTGCTCTTCTGTAATTTTACCATTTACAATAGTAGCAATTGTACAACCAATTACATCTACATCTTTATTAGTTGCTGGTATACCAAAGAAAGTACCTGTATGCTTTCCTTTGAACTGCCAATATTTTACTAGTTTATTGCCTTGTGCAAAAGTCTCTTTTACAGTAAACTGTCTATTAGAAAATCCTGTTACATAGTTTGCGTAATATGCAATACAATTAGCCTTTCCCTTTGTCTCTGGCACTGTATGTAACACTGCATTTTCGGCGTAAGCAGTATCTAAAATATTGACTCTGCCTTCATTAATCACTACGTCCCAAACCTTGCTATAAAATTTGATGTTTTTACTAGCTTGATCTGCTTTTTGTGCAAACACATTAACACTTGATAAACTGCATACTAAAACAAGTACTGCGATAAAAG
>CAZXWT010000159.1:0-1292 GCA_964644475.1 uncultured Sediminibacterium sp.
TTCTTAATGTTCTGAATGCCTTATAAAAGCTGGTGTCTTCTTTAATTCTTTGTAAGATAGCTTTGTAATCAAAATTATTCCTAACAATAGCTTCAGTTAATGTAAAAGAGCCATTGTCAATATTCAAAGTAGTGTCTTGCGCATTTGCTGTTAAGACAGAAAAAATCAAACAAAAGAAAACTAAGAATTTACGCATGTACATTGTATTAAGGTTTATTTACCCAAAGTCATTTTATAATCAACTCTCATCTTCCCTTTTGAAATATCATTCAATTTACCTTGCAACATTTTCTTCTTCAATGGCTTGATATAATCAATAAATAATTTTCCCTCGATATGATCGTATTCGTGCATGATAATTCTTGCAGTAATGCCTTTGAAGGTTTCTGTTTGTGCTTTAAACTGTTCATCTACATACGATAATGTTACCCATTCTGGTCTTAAAACATCTTCTCTGATTTTTGGAATACTCAAACAACCTTCATTGTATATCCACTCTTTCCCGCCTGTTTCAAGAATTTGCGGATTGATGAAAACTCTTTTAATCCCAGGAGCATCAGCATACGCTTCATCTTCTGGTTCACTATTGGCAAAAATCTGGGCACTATCCATTACAAATAAACGGATATCTCTATTAATTTGAGGTGCAGCCAATCCCACTCCATTGCTTTCATACATGGTCTCCCACATATCTTCAATCAATTTAGCTAATCCTTCATAATCAGCCTCGATGGGGCTACAAACCTTTCTTAAAACAGAAGCACCATATGCAACAATGGGTAAAATCATACTACAGACTTTTATAGACCACAAAGGTAGAAATAAATGGGCAGTTTATGCCTTGTTGTGTAGATATTCCTGCAGAAGTATCGTAGCGGCAATTTGGTCGATGGTTTTCTTATTTCTTCGGTCTTTTTTCTTCATACCCATCTCCACCATGGCCCTAACGGCATTTTTTGAACTATACCTTTCATCCACTGTTTGAATGGGGATTAAAGGGAACTTCTTCTTTAATTGTTCAATAGCTTTCAAAACCAATGGAGTAGCATGGGTTGGTGTGTCGTCCAAATTCATGGGCTCTCCAATTAAAATAAGCTCCACTGGCTCCGCTTTAAAATAAGCTTCTAGATACGTAAATAAATCCTTTGTATCCACGGTAGTTAATCCAGTTGCAATTATTTGCAATGGGTCGGTCACTGCAATGCCGGATCTTTTACCTCCATAATCAATACAAAGAATTCTTGCCACAGGTTATAAATAAATTTGAATAAAGATAGATGCAATTACAATAA
>CAZXWT010000159.1:1392-3293 GCA_964644475.1 uncultured Sediminibacterium sp.
TTTTACTTTTTTTATTATCTCACAAATTCCCATAAAACCACTGCAGCAGCTACAGATATATTTAATGAATGTTTCATACCCCATTGAGGAATCTCAATGACTCCATCACACAAATCAATAACGGCTTGATCTACCCCATCCACTTCGTTACCAAAAACAAAAGCAATGGGTTGATGATCTTTCTCGAATTGGTTTAATGGAATGCTTCCCTCTGTTTGCTCTATAGCATATACTTTGTAACCTTGTTGTTTTAATGCATTTACTGCATCAGTGGTTTGTTCATAATACATCCAGTCTACTGAATCTGTCGCACCTAAGGCTGTTTTATGAATATCTCTATGAGGTGGTTGCGGAGTGAACCCACATAAGCAAATGCCATTAATCAAAAAAGCATCCGCAGTTCTAAAAACACTGCCCACATTATGCATGCTTCTGATTTGATCCATCACCACCACAATGGGCTTTTTGGGCGCTTCTTTAAAGTCGGCCACAGACATTCTACCCAATTCATCCATGCTCAATTTACGCATATGCAAAAGTACGCTTTTTATGAAAAATTATGTAGGTTTGTCACCCATGGCAAAAACGAGTTCCGATACCCCTCTAATGCAGCAACATAGGGCTATTAAGCAAAAATATCCCGATGCCATCTTGTTATTTAGAGTAGGTGATTTTTATGAGACTTTTGGAGAAGATGCAGTAATTGCTTCTAAGGTTTTAGGCATTACATTAACCAAGCGTAATAATGGGTCAGCTTCCAGCAGTGAATTAGCTGGATTTCCTCATCATTCTTTGGATACCTATTTACATAAATTAGTGAAAGCTGGCCATCGTGTAGCTATTTGTGATCAGTTAGAAGATCCTAAATCTGTAAAAGGGATTGTGAAAAGAGGCGTAACTGATATGTTAACACCAGGTATTGCTACCAATGATAAATTATTAGCACATAAAGAAAATAATTTCTTAGCTGCCATATATTTTGAAAATGAAACAGGCGCACTAGCCTTTTTAGATATTACTACAGGAGAATTTTTAACTGCTGAAGGCAATTTTGAATACCTAGATAAATTAATACAAAGCTTACAACCTGCAGAAATTTTATTCTCTAAAAAAGATCAAACCATTTTTAAAGAACATTTTGGTCAAGGTTTTTATACTTATGGTTTAGATAGTTGGATTTTTGATGCACCCTATGCCAATGATTTATTGTTAAAACAATTTCAAACCCAAACCTTAAAAGGTTTTGGAATGGAAGGACAAAACAAAGCCATCATTGCAGCTGGTGCTATTTTGCATTATTTAAAAGAAACAGAACACCCGCACTTACAACATATTCATTCTATTAGTCCAATTCAAAGAGAAGATATATTATGGATGGACAAATTCACTATTCGAAATCTAGAATTGATTGGGAATGGTGCAGATAAAAAAGGATTATTAGAAATATTAGACCATACCAAGAGCCCAATGGGTGCGAGATTATTAAAGAGATGGTTGATATTCCCTTTACAATCTATTACACAAATAAATGCAAGATTAAATGCGGTAGATTATTTAATTCAATCTACAGACGAAAGAAACAATACTTCAACATTGATTGAATCTTGCGGAGACTTAGAACGATTAGCAAGCAAATTAGCAAGTAGAAAAATTCAACCTAGGGAATTACAACAATTAGGCAAATCACTAGAAGCCGTGGTTTCTGTTAAAGAAATTTTTGCCGACTGCAAGAATGAATATCTACAACAAATCAGTCAACAACTATCCACTTGCTCTACTACTCAAGAAAAAATTAGCACTACCCTTTTAGATCAACCTCCTGCAACCACAGTAAAAGGCGGATTTATTAGAGATGGTATTCATGCAGAATTAGATGAATTAAGAAATATATCCAGTGGAGG
>CAZXWT010000160.1:0-3244 GCA_964644475.1 uncultured Sediminibacterium sp.
TTAATTGGGAGAAAAATATTCAATTTTTAAAAGTTTCTATTGACCCAGAAAACGATTTACAATTTGTATCCCTAGGCTTTTATCCTATCAGTGCAAGTCCCTATGCATTATACGCCTATTCAGTAAATGCTGTAAATATCATTGGAACATTATCATTAGCACAAGGTGGAACAGGAACAAATAATTTAAAAGACTTAAAAGCCTTATTAGGTATAGATAAAATAAATAACACCCCCGATAGTTTAAAACCCATCACTAAAAGCACATTCAATTTAATTAATGAAAAACTAAATAGTGTTGATACCATTTCATTAAGTAATAGATTGAATTTGAAACTTAATAAATTGGACACTATATATTTAAGCAATAGAATCAATCAGAAATTAAACAAATCAGATACTATTTACCTAAGTAATAGAATACAAGCTTTATCACAAGCCATTCCTAGCCCAAAAGAATGGGGTATGTTTTACGACACCAGCAGGCAGATAACTTCAGTGAATACTGCCACTCCTATTAATTGGAATTTTGCAGCCGCAAGTAATACAGCCACCATCAATGCTAGCACTTCAGGTCAGCCGACAAGGTTGACTATCCAAGGTGCAGGCATTTATAAAGTCTATTTCAAATTACAGTTCATAAAATCAGATGCTACAACTGATGAGATAAGTATCTGGATTAGAAAAAATAGTGCTGCATATCCCAATACCCATCAGATCTATACAATCAATGGCGGATCCATTAAAAATAGTTTAACAGGTAACTATTTTTTAGAGATGGGTGAACGAGATTATATTGAACTATATTATAGTGTAAAAAATACGAATGCTGTTTTAATGAGTTCGCCTGCTTTGATTAGTCCCTCTAGGCCTTATATTCCTGCCGCCTATATAATGATTGAAAAAATCAATTAATCCCATTCGTCATTTTTTGTATTTTGAATAGGGCTTAAGATTTATCTTTAAGCATATTAAAACAAACCATATGAGAAGACTGCTATTGGGTTTATTATTAATGGTATGTAGCCAATTCAATTTAAGTGCTCAGGGTATCACAAGCCCCAAGGAACATTTTGGATTTTCTATTGGAGACAATTATCATTTAGCCACATTCACACAAACAGAAGCTTATTTAAAAAAGTTAGCTGCTGAATCTAACAAAGTTAAATTACAAGTCATTGGAAAAACAGAAGAAGGAAGAAATCATTATATGATGATTGTGTCTGATCCAAGTAATTTAAAAAAACTAGCGCATTATAAATCTATATCACAAAAATTGGCAAGAGCAGAAGGCTTGAGTAAAGAAGAAGCTGCACAATTAGCCAAAGAAGGAAAGGCTGTAGTCTGGATAGATGGCGGTTTGCATGCAACAGAAGTGGTTGGTATTCATCAATGGATTGAAACCCTTTATCAAATTATTACTAGAAACGACGAAGAGACTAACAGAATTTTAAAATCTACTATTATCTTATTTGTGCACGCAAATCCAGATGGACAGGAATTAGTATCCAATTGGTATATGCGTAATGCAGATACTTTAAAAAGAAGTACTAGTTTATTACCAAGATTATATCAAAAATATATTGGACACGATAATAACAGAGACTTCTTTATGATGAACATGTCTGAATCTAAAAACATGAGTCGTCAACAATATATCGAGTGGATGCCACAAGTATTATACAATCATCACCAAACTGGTCCTCCAGGCTCTGTTGTTGCCGGTCCTCCCTATAGAGACCCATTCAATTATGTGTATGATCCATTATTAGTTACAGGTATTGATGCATTAGGTGCAGCAATGAGTAGTAGATTGAATGCAGAAAACAAACCTGGTTATACAATGAAAAGCGGATCTGTCTACTCTACTTGGTGGAATGGCGGATTAAGAACTACTGCATACTATCATAATATTATTGGCTTATTAACGGAGATCATTGGTAATCCTACACCCATGAGTATTCCTGTAACGCCAGCAAGATTAATACCCAATAGTGCAACTCCATTTCCTATTCAACCACAAAAATGGTATTTCAAAAATTCAATAGACTATTCAATCTCTTTGAACTATGCGGTATTAAATTATGCAGCTAGATATAAAGACGAGTTGTTAATGAATATCTATACCATGGGTAAAAAATCTATTGATGCAGGCAATAAAGATACTTGGACCCTAAGTCCTAAGAAATCAGATGCATTGGCTGAATTAATAAAAGCTGAAAAGAAAGATACCAGACAAGACTCTATCTCATTGCCTTTATTTGATAAAGTATATAAGAATAAAGATTTAAGAGATCCTAGAGGATATATTGTCACAGCGAATCAAACCAATACTTCTATTGACTTTATTAATATTTTAATCAACAGTGGTATTAAAGTACAAAAAGCTTCTGCAGCATTTTCTGTTGCTGGAAAAAATTATCCAGCGGGTTCTTATATTGTTAAAACCAATCAAGCATTTAGACCTCATGTGATTGATATGTTTGAGCCTCAAGATCATCCTAATGATTTTATGTATCCAGGTGGCCCTCCAGTAAGACCTTATGATGCAGCGGGCTGGACTCCTGCATTTACAATGGGTATTGAATTTGATAGAATTTTAGATGATTTCAATGGACCATTCGAAACCATTGCTTATGGAGATATTCAAAAGCCAATGGGTAATATAAAAACGACTACAGATAAAAAAGCTTATACTATTAGTGTTAAAGAAAATGATGCATTTATTGTAGTGAACGATTTATTAAAAGCTGGAGCAATTGTGATGAAAGATCAATTCTCTTTTATTATTCCAGTGAATGAAAAAAGTACTCCTATCATTCAAAATGCAGTTAAAGATGAAGGATTAAAAATAGATGAAGTCGCTTCTGTAACAACTAATGCTAAAGCATTAAAATCTTTAAGAGTTGGACTATGGGATAAATACGGCGGATCCATGTCTTCCGGTTGGTTAAGATGGATTTTAGAAAAACATCATTTTGATTTTAATCTGATTTATGCAAAAGAAATTAACGAAGGCAATTTAAATGCAAAGTATGATGTGATCATTTTTGTAGAAGGGGCAATACCAGCCATCACTCCCGAAGCACCTAGTCCTTATGAAGAAAAAGAACCTTCATTAGATGAGATACCATCTGAGTTCCATAAAATGGTAGGTAAAATCAATGCGGAGAAATCTGTACCTGCTATCAAAAGTTTTATTGAAAATGGGGGATCAGTGATCACGATTGGCTCTAGTGCTAACC
>CAZXWT010000161.1:0-3228 GCA_964644475.1 uncultured Sediminibacterium sp.
CCTGCCATTACATCACAAGCATCTGCACCACCCACACCAATGGCTAACATACCTAAACCACCAGCGTTCACTGTGTGAGAATCGGTACCAATCATCATACCACCTGGGAAGGCATAGTTCTCTAAAACTACTTGGTGAATAATACCAGCTCCTGGTTTCCAGAAACCTAAACCATATTTATTAGAAACAGAAGCTAAGAAATCATATACTTCTTTACTTTCTGTTGTTGCTACTTGTAAGTCTTGTTTTGCTTCTACTTTTGCAGAGATCAAGTGATCGCAATGTACTGTACTTGGCACAGCCACTTTTGGTCTACCAGCTTGCATAAACTGTAATAAAGCCATTTGTGCAGTTGCGTCTTGCATTGCAACACGGTCTGGAGCAAAATCAACGTAAGAACCACCTCTTTCGAAGCCTTCTAATTTTTGATCACTATGTAAATGTGAAAATAAAATCTTCTCAGATAGGGTAAGAGGGCGTCCCAACATTTTTCGAGCCGCTTCCACTTTCGCTGGCATTTCAGCGTACACTTTTTTGATCATTTCGATATCAAAAGCCATAGTTGTAAATTTTGGTGTTTAAACTGCTGCAAAGGTAATAAAAATGCATCCGGCAGCACCTAAAAAAGTACAAATAATGTCCACTTTTTTTGATAGATTTGACTACTATAAAGCACTAATTAATGCAAAAATTAAGAGATTTCTTAGAATTACACGCTTTTGGGGTATGTTCTGCCCTGGGAGAGCGATTGGGTATAGCCAGCGCCAAAATAAGAATGTGGTTTATTTATATCTCTTTTTTAACCCTTGGATCGCCAGTCATTCTTTATTTTGTATTGGCTTTTGTAAGAAGTATAAAGCATTATATTTTATTGGGAAAAAGAAACCCTTTAAAGTATTAGCCTTAAAGGGTTATCATTTCTATAGCTTAAAGAGCTGTGTTAAATAACAGACTGTCTTACTCTAATTAATTTCTCTAACAAGGGTTCTAATAATTCTAATCTTAACATATTGGCGCCATCACTTTTTGCCACAGAAGGATTAGGATGTGTCTCAATAAATAAACCATCTGCACCTGTTGCTATTGCCGCTTTAGCAATCGTTTCTATTAATGCAGGATTACCACCCGTAACTCCACTAGTTTGATTAGGTTGTTGTAATGAATGAGTGCAATCCATAATCACTGGCACATTGTTTTCAGCCATTGCAGGAATATTTCTGTAGTCAACTACTAAATCTTGGTAACCAAAAGTATTGCCTCTTTCAGTTAACATGATTTTATCGTTACCGGCTAATCTAATTTTATCTACTGCAAATTTCATAGAAGCACCACTTAAGAATTGTCCTTTTTTTACATTGACAATTTTTCCTGTTTCAGCAGCTGCAACCAATAAATCTGTTTGACGACATAAGAAAGCAGGAATTTGTAAAATGTCAATGTATTTAGCAGCTACTGCAGCTTCATCATGTGCATGAATATCTGAAGTAGTGGGAACATTATATTTCGCGCCAACTTTTTTAATTAATTCCATTCCATTATCATCACCGATTCCTGTGAATGAATTGGCACTTGTTCTATTGGCCTTTCGATAACTTGCTTTAAACACATAGGGGATACCTAAGTTCTTACAAATTGTAGAAACTTTTTCACCAATCTCCATCACTAATTCTTCGCTTTCTACCACACATGGCCCAGCGATTAAAAAAAAGTTATTGGCGTCGTATTGTTGAGACTTAAAATGTTCTTGTAAATAAGATGGAATCATTGAAGTTGCTTTTGGGCTTCAAAGGTACAGAATAATGCCTAAAATCTTAAACCAAGGGTTAAACCTGCTCCTCTAATACCTGCCCATGGACCTTCCATATCTGCGACTGCACCTGTAGAAGTAACTTTGGCATTTATTTTAAAAGGGTTTGCCTTTATATCGTTTAGATTTTTTTGTAAGGCAGCTTGTGCTTCTGCGGGAAATTTTGCACCCGGTAATGGGGTAAATTCCAATTTACCATTAGAACTACCATAATGTCCACCAATCATCCAAAAGTCTACTACTAGTTTGGTTAATAATTGAAATTGCATACCTACATAAATACCTACACTCTGAGATCGGATTGTTCCTTCTAAAGATGCAGTTTTGTTCTCAATAATTGGTTGAAGTGTAGTAGTTGAAATGGAATTGTAAGAATAGTTTACCGGAATAGATAAGTCAAAATTAGCAAACCTAGTATAAGGCGCTATATAAAAACCTGACATCTTTTGAATACCCAAATAGAATCTACCTTCAAAGGTTAATGCTGTATTACCCACTTGAAAATTATCAAAATCAATCGCATCACTTTTGATAAATTTCTTTGCTAAGCCCTTTAATGGTAGTGCCGATTTGGGCATGGTTCTATAACTTGCCGATAATGAAACAAAAGGCAATATATTTTTCTCAAATGTAAGGTTATAGTTTTTTAATGCGTCTGATGATAAATTGGTTTTTAAAATATGATCTCCACCAATTAACTTTTGAGCATTTGCTTCAATACTGATTAAAGCAAATAGTAAAACAACTATTTTTTTCATAGTAGTACTTTTATTAAATGGGGGGTGAGTAATTATTTCTGCTTTTTATAAGCTAGATCAGCCACTGTTCTTTTATCTAAAATGGATAAAGTATTGTCTCTTACTTCGGCCATTACTTTGTTGATCCCACATTTTTTCTCATTACAATCGGCACATTTTTCATAAAAGTTCAAACTCACACAAGGGAGTAATGCAATAGGTCCTTCAATAGTTCTAAATATGCCAGACAATTTTATTTTATTGGGGGGTATGGCGAAAAAATAACCTCCATGTTTTCCTTTCTTACTCTCTAAGAAACCTGCTTTTTTTAATTCCAAAAGAATGTTCTCTAAAAATTTTAAAGGAATATTTTTATGCGCAGCAATATCAGCAATGAGCATTGGAGCTTCGGTATCTTGCTCTGCCATATAGCTTAAAGCTTGTAATGCGTATTGTGTTTTTTTAGATAACATAAAGCTGGTCTTATAATCCTAATACTTCTTTCATGGTAAAGATACCATTTTTTTGTTTGGCAAATTCTGCAGCTAATACGGCCCCACTTGCAAAGCCCTTTCGTGTATGAGCAGTATGGATAATTTCAATATCATCTATAGCAGAGCTATATTTTACTTGATGGGTTCCAGGTGCAGGGTCAATTCTTTCTGAGTGAATATGTAATTGATT
>CAZXWT010000162.1:0-3228 GCA_964644475.1 uncultured Sediminibacterium sp.
ATTTCTCTAAATATTTGTTAGGAGATAATACAGAAAGGCCAGTTGATATGGAAGAGATGAATAGAGAGATTGAAAGAAAAAAATAAACTATCTATCTACTAATAAAAAAGCCCTTGCATGTTCAAGGGCTTTTTTATTTTTTGTGATTTTATTTCTTAGAAGTCTCAAGTTTTTTATAATAATTTTTAATGGGCATAAAAGGCCCATATTGGTGTTGTTGTTCTGAAAAACTATCTATATAAGGCCCTGTAGGATAATCAAAAGGCTTTTTAGATAAATCAGGCCAATCTTTTGACTTGTCTTTTTTTGGTCGATTATGACTATTAATATAAGCAGCAACATGCCAAGCCTCTTCAATGGATAATTTGGGTTGATGATAATTAACTCCATTGGGCATATTGTTTTTAATAAATCCTGCTAGCTTACTTAATTGATTCATGCCAGCTCCATCATTATAACTTTGTGCACCCCAGAGTGGAGGATATAAAAAATAATCTCCGCTTAATTGTTTCACACCTTCACCATTATTTCCATGACAACTGCTACATTGTTGTGTATATACAATTTGTCCTTTTGTTGGAGATGCAGCAATTGTAAGAACCTCCATAGGTTCAATACCTGATCCATTTACTTGCTCACCCTTGGGCACATTTTTTCCCAACCATTTTATATAAGCATATATGGCTTTCATTTCTTTTGACGAAGTATCCAACGCTTTTCCATTTAAGCTTCTTTCAAAACAATCATTCACTCTTTTATAAATAGTTTCGATTGTTCCAGATCTGGCTCTAAATTTTGGATAAGTTGAATAGACAGATCCATAATTTAAACCCCATGGCTTTGTACCCACTTCTAAATGACAGTTGGTACAATTCATCCCATTGGTAGATTGTTGAATTGTTCCCTTGGGACCTAAATAAACCGAAGTATGTTTAATTAATTCATAGCCATATTTAATGGATGGGCCTTCTTTATCTGAGTTAACGGGAATTTGATATACACCGGGACCCACCCATGCTGAACTATCTTTGGGCTCTTTGGCCAATGCAGCCTCATAATCGCGCAACATTTTTTTTGATTTAGACATTCTATAGAAAACAGAGAAGCTAATCAATAAAAAAAATAAAAAATAAAGTTGTGCTTTTTTCAAAGAGAAAAATTAAAATTAATTAACAGTTGCTTTAAGATAGCTCCAGCCCTGTTCTTGTTTTAGTACTAACTCAGCCACACCTGAAGGAACCGTTATGGCTACTGGTAGTAAATCGGCTTTATTAATATTATGCTTTCTCATGGAATTTTCACATGCTGCAAAAACTACTCCCTCTTTTGTTAATGCATTTACATCATTGGCTAAATGCGTTTTAGTTGCAACCAATAAATCTAATCCCTTGCCATGCACGACTACTTCGATACTAATATTATTTGGCCAAACCTTTTGCAAATTTTTAATATTACCAATAGTGCTAGACCAAGACGCTGTATCTGCGGTATTTAATTGAATAACAACTTTATGTTCTTTAGGAGCTTGTGCATGAATAGCAGTGGTAAAAAAAACTGCTATTACACTAAATAAGAATATCGGGAAAAGCTTTTTCATAAATTGAATTTGCTTCAATTTACGAAATTAATAGCTTACAATAAGGTAGAAGGGCAAACGTAATCTGTCAATTTAAATTGATTAGATTCTTTTATAGCTTTAAATCCGCCTTTTACATCCACTAAATGATCAAAACCTCTAGCTTTTAAAATGGATATAAAGATCATAGAACGGTATCCTCCCGCACAATGCACAAAATAAGTTTTGTCTTTATTGATAGAGGCCATGCTGTCGTTAATAAAGTCTAAAGGTGCATTTTGAGCGTTCACAATATGCTCGCTTCCAAATTCAGAGGCTTTTCTTACATCTACAATTGAAATGGAAGCATCTGCTTTTTGTTTTTCAGCAAGCTCTTCTGCACTGATTGATTCAATCGTATCCACTTCTTTACCAGCTTTTTTCCAAGCATCTATTCCACCCTCCAAATATCCTATAGTGAAATCGTAGCCAACTCTTGCTAAACGTGTGATTACTTCTGTTTCTCTACCCGGCTCTGTAACCAATAAAATTTCTTGTTTGATATCCGGTATCATCGCGCCAACCCAAGGAGCAAAACTTCCATCAATTCCAATATTAATAGAATTGGGCACGAATCCTTTGGCAAAAACTTGTGCGTCTCTTGTATCTAAAATTAATGCGCCTGTTTCATTTGCCGCAGCTTCAAAAGCAGCAGGTGATAATGCGTGTTGTCCTCTTTCTAAAACCTTATCAATGCTATCATAGCCTTGAATATTCATCATTACATTTAAAGGAAAATAACTAGGAGGAGCTACCAATCCATTCAATACTTCTGCAATGAATTCTTCTCTAGACATATCGGCTCTTAAAGCATAATTGGTCTTTTTTTGATTGCCTAAAGTATCCGTGGTTTCCTTACTCATATTCTTCCCGCATGCACTACCAGCGCCATGTGCAGGATATACTATAATATCATCGGCCAATGTCATGATCTTATTTCTTAAAGAATCAAATAAATAGCCAGCTAATATATCTTGAGTCAAATCCGCTTTTACTTTCTGTGCTAAATCTGGTCTACCTACATCACCTATAAATAAAGTATCTCCACTAAACAATGCACTTGATTTTCCATTTTCATCTATTAATAAATAACAAGTGCTTTCCATAGTATGTCCTGGAGTATGTAATACTTTTATTTTAACCTTACCTAAAACAAGCTCTTCGCCATCTCTTGCAGAATAGAAAGAAAAATTAGGAGCAGCGGTCGGACCATATACAATCTGAGCCCCTGTTTTTTGTGCAAGATCTAAATGACCTGAAACAAAATCTGCGTGAAAATGTGTTTCTAAAACATATTTAATAGTGGCACCATTTAGTTCGGCTTTTTGAATATAAGGAGCTACTTCTCTTAATGGATCAATTATTGCAGCTTCTCCATTACTTTCAATATAATAAGCACCTTGTGCCAAACAGCCTGTATAAATTTGTTCAACTTTCATTATGCTTGTTTTAGAAATTCAAATTTCTAGAATAAAAATATATTAAATGGTGACAATTATCACTTTTGCTCAAAATTATTTCATAAGTGCCAAATATCACATAACTTTCACTTTCGATTAACGATTTTTGTTCAAATAATCAACGATGCAAATAATTGGATATTTTTTAGCTAC
>CAZXWT010000163.1:0-3222 GCA_964644475.1 uncultured Sediminibacterium sp.
TATAAACCTGAACAAATTGTTACTTCAACTGGTGCTAAGCAAAGTTTAGCAAACGCTATTTTAGCATTAGTAGATGAAGGAGATGAAGTGATTATCCCTACTCCATATTGGGTAACTTATTCTGAATTAGTAAAAATAGCTAGAGGTAAAGTAGTTGAAATTAGAACGAGTACTGAAGCTGGTTTTAAAGCAACACCTGCTCAAATTGAAGCTGCAATTACTCCTAAGACAAAAGTATTCATGTTCTCTAGCCCTTGTAATCCAAGTGGTGCTGTATACAGTAAAGAAGAATTAAAAGCATTAGCTGATTTATTTAAGAAATATCCTCAAATCACTATTTTATCTGATGAGATTTATGAATACATCAACTTTGTTGGAAAGCATGAGAGTATTGCTCAATTTGCAGAAATCAAAGATCAAGTAGTAGTGATCAATGGATTAAGTAAAGGTTTTGCAATGACTGGTTGGAGATTGGGATATACAGCATCTACTGTGGAGATTGCAAAAGCAATGGAAAAATTACAAGGTCAATTTACATCAGGCACCTGTTCAATTACGCAGAAAGCTGCAGTAACTGCTTTAGTAGGTGATTTAAAACCTTCTTTAGAAATGACAGAAGAATTTACACGTCGTAGAGCAACTACTTTAAAATTAGTGAGTGAAGTGCCTGGATTTAAATGCTATGCTCCTGAAGGTGCATTCTATGTATTCCCTGATGTAAGTGCTTATTATGGCAAATCAGATGGCACACAAACCATTGCCAATGCTGCTGACTTTAGTATGTATTTATTGAATACAGCGCATGTATCTTCTGTGATGGGTGATGCATTTGGAGAACCTAACTGTGTTAGATTCTCATTTGCTAATAGCATGCCGAATATAGAAAAAGCTTGGGCAAGAATTAAAGAAGCATTAGCGAAATTAAAATAAGCTAATTAAAATATACAAGGAAGAAGCGTTATGAGAGTAACGCTTCTTTTTTTGTAGTAGTTTTGAATCAGATATGACTCCAGAGAAATTTCAAATGTTTGAAAATAGGTTGCTTAAAAACTATAAGCATCGACTTAAACAAGCCAAGCGCTTAGCATTAACTTGTTGGAGATTGTATGATCATGACCTTCCTGAATTTCCAATTTGTATTGAATTATACGAAGAATACATTTATATAGCAGAATACAATAGACGTCACGCTTTAACAGATGAAGAACATGAAATTTGGTTTAACGAAACCAAAAGAATCATTTCCGAAATGACGAATGTACCTATTGATCATATGTATGTGAAACTTCGAAAAAGAATGTCCCATAGAGAAGGCCAATACGAAAAAGAAGCAGTGACTGAATCTAAGATTATTACTGTTCAAGAAAATGGACATAAATTTCTAGTAAACCTCACTGATTATTTAGATACTGGTTTATTTCTAGACCATCGTATCACCAGACAGATGGTTGCTGCTGAAGCAAAAGACAAAATATTTTTAAACCTATTTAGTTATACTAGTTCTTTTTCAGTGTATGCTGCAGCAGCTGGTGCAAAGGAAGTTACTTCTGTTGATTTATCTAAAACCTACCTAAGTTGGAGTGAAGATAATTTTGCTATTAACTTGTTGAAAAATCCAACAGCCTATCATTTTGTTCATGCAGATGTGAAGCAGTATTTAAAAACCTTACCTAATAATTATTATGACTTAGTAGTGATGGATCCTCCCACCTTTAGTAATAGTAAAAGAATGAAAGATATTTTAGATATTCAACGCGATCATGTTGAATTAATCAATGATGTCTTAAAAGCCATGAAGCCAGGTGGAATACTTTATTTCAGTACCAACTTTACACAATTTATCATTGACCTAGAAAACATTAATAGTCAGCAGATAAAAGATATAACGAAAGCTACTACCCCATTTGATTTTGAGGGCAGATTAAAAAGATGGTGTTATAAAATAATGAAATGAGTCCCTGAAGAAGACTCATTTTGAAATTGAGGAGACTCATTTAGAAACTAAAATTTCATTTTGAATTGCAAGAACTTGCGGGATCAATAATTGTCTATCATCATTTTGAATCACCCAATCACATAATTTCATTTTCAAGCTATCTTCTAATTGGTGCTCCATTCTCTTTAATACTTCTTCCCTGGAAATATGATCTCTTTGCATCACTCTTTGAATTCTTAGATGCTTTGGTGCAGTGACTCCAATCATTTTATGGATACCATCTGCTGAACCTGATTCAAAAAATAATGCAGCTTCTTTAATTACAAAAGGGGCAGATTGTTGAGCAGCCCAATCTTTGGCATATTGAATAGCAGCAGGATGTACAATAGCATTTAATTGAGCTAATTTAAAAGCATCCCCAAAAACTATTTGAGAAAGTAATGCTCTATTTAATTGACCATTAATATATACTTCTTTCCCAAATAATGCTATAAGCTCCTCTTTAATAGATGAGTCAGAATTCATTATCTGTTTTGCAGTAGCATCGGCATCTAAAACTGGCACGCCCAACGATGCAAATATTTTTGCAACAGTAGACTTACCTGACCCAATACCACCTGTTAAACCTATAATGATTGCCATACTTAAAGTTAAGTAAAATAAAAATCCGAAATAAGTTTCCTTTAAGGTTGCTTATTTCGGATCTATTTTTAATTAAGTTAAAATTACTTATTGATTGCTTGAGACCACTCTAAACTAATAGAAGATCTTTCAATTTTTAAATAGCTTCCAGGACTAACTTCTAATTGAATGGTATTGTCTTCATTCACTTTATTGATTGTACCGTGGATACCTGCAATAGTAACTACTTTGTCACCCTTTTGCATTCTATCAATAAACTTCTTTTGCTCTTTCGCTTTTTTAGCTTGTGGACGAATCATAAAGAACCAAAATACAACGATGATACCACCCAACATGATTAACTGAAAAGTTCCGCCACCTTGAGGAGGTGCTTGTAATAAGAATTGTGTCATTTTTATTTATTTATAATTTATTAATTGCTCAAATGCCTTCTACAAATATACATTTTAACTGTATTATTTCTTGTGGCTAATTTTATGAATTTTACCTGCAGCCAACATTTCTTTGTGAATACTATCCAAGATACCATTTACAAAATGTCCACTTTGTTCTGTACTATATTCTTTTGCCAAATCAATGTATTCATTGATAGATACTTTGGTTGGTATAGTATCAAAATATACTAATTCACAAACGCCCAAACG
>CAZXWT010000164.1:0-3217 GCA_964644475.1 uncultured Sediminibacterium sp.
GTCATCACCAATGGTCCAATAATGGAAGTAACACTCATGATACTAGTTAAAGAACCTTGTAATTCGCCTTGTTGATTTTTGGGAACATGCACAGAAATTAAAGATTGTAATGCTGGTCCAGAAATTCCACCTAAACAATAAGGAACTAAAAAAGCAAACATCATCCAAGAGGAAGATGCAAATGCAAATAAAGTAAGACCCAAAGCATATAAAGCAATTCCATAATAAACACTTTTCTTATCTCCTAATTTAGGATTGATGAATCGGATTAACACACCTTGAACCAAACCCACTAGTAAACCCACCATAGCTAAAGACAGGCCAATGATTTTAGGACTCCATTTAAATTTTTCAATATTGGCATAGCTCCAATTACTTTGAACCGCATGAGAACCTAGGTAAATAAAGAATAATGAAACAATCAAACCAGAAACAGCAGGATATGATCTTAAATGCAATAAAGAACTCAATGGGTTTGATCTTTTCCATTCAAAATCTCTTCTATTAGCAGGCGCCAAAGATTCAGGCAATACAAAATAACCATACAATGCATTCATCAACGCTAAACAAGCAGCTACTATAAATGGTAGTTTATGACCATACTCTCCTAATATACCACCCAACATCGGACCAATGATAAATCCAATTCCAAATGCCGCTCCGATCATTCCAAAATTCTTAGCTCTATTAGTATCATCACTAATATCTGCAATATAGGCTGAGGCTGTAGTAATGCTTGCTCCTGTAATGCCAGAAATAGTTCTTCCTACAAATAACCAAAATATACTTGGTGCAAATGCAAGAAATAAATAATCCAAACCAAAACCAATTAAAGAAAATAATAAAACAGGTCTTCTACCGTATCGATCACTCAAACTTCCGATCAATGGAGAAAAAATAAATTGCATGGTTGCATATAAAAAAGTCAACCATCCACCATACAAAGAAACTTTACTTATATCATCCGTATGTATTAGTCCCTTTATTAATGCAGGAACTACAGGAATAATGATACCTAGTCCTACAATATCAATCACTAAAGTAAAAAAGATAAAACCGATTGCAGCTTGTTTGTTATTATTTGCCATATTAGAACAAATATAAATAAAAAAGCCCCAGGTCCAAAGGCCTGGGGCTTAAAATACACTTGTAATTAGGCTTCATTTCTGAATACAATCAAGCCATCAAAAATATCAATCAACACTTTCTTAGACTTGTCAATCTCTCCACTCAAGATTTTTTTACTCAATTCATTGACAACTAATTTTTGAATTAATCTTTTTAAAGGTCTTGCACCTAATTGCATATCAAAACCTTGCTCAGATAAATACTCAATTAAGTAATCACTAAATTCAATTTGCATTCCATTTTCTGCAACTAAATGCTTTAAATTATTCAATTGAATTTTAACAATCGAAGCCATTTGTTTTTGTAATAAAGGAGAGAACATAATAATCTCGTCTACTCTATTCAAAAATTCTGGACGAATGGTTTGTTTTAACAAAGCCATTACTTCTGTCTTAGATTGTTCTGTTTTCTCTTCTAAGTTTTTATCTGTAACTCCTTCAAAAGCTTCTTGAATTAAATGGCTACCAATATTACTTGTCATAATAATAATGGTGTTTTTGAAATTCACCGTTCTGCCTTTATTATCTGTTAAATGGCCATCATCCAATACTTGCAACAATATATTCCAAACATCAGGATGCGCTTTTTCAATCTCATCCAATAAAACTACACTATATGGTTTTCTTCTTACCGCTTCTGTCAATTGGCCCCCTTCATCATATCCTACGTATCCTGGAGGAGCACCCACTAATCTAGACACAGCATGTTTTTCTTGATACTCACTCATGTCAATTCTAGTCATCATGCTATCGTCATCAAACAAATAGTTGGCCAATGCTTTTGCAAGCTCTGTCTTACCCACACCTGTAGTACCTAAGAATATAAATGAACCAATTGGTTTTTTAGGATCTTGTAATCCTGCTCTACTTCTTCTTATAGCATCAGACACTGCAGTAATAGCTTCTTCTTGACCAATGACTCTTCGATGTAATTCATCTTCCAAATGCAGTAATTTTTCTCTTTCTGATTGCATCATTTTGCTAACAGGAATACCTGTGGCTTTTGCAATATTCTCTGCAATATCTTCTGCATCTACTTCTTCCTTCATCAATCTTTTCCCATTAGATCCAAATTCATTTAATTGCTTAGTGAATTCAACCAATTGGGTTTCTTCTTCTTTTATTTTACCATATCTAATCTCTGCTACTTTACCATAATCACCATTACGCTCAGCTACTTCAGCTTCCTGCTTGAATTTTTCAATATTGGTTTTGCATTTCTGCACTTTATCAACCAATTCTTTTTCCTGAGTCCACTTGGCTTTTAAAGTATCTTGCTCTACAATCAGATTGCTGATTTCGATATTTAAAGCCTTCAACTGATCGGGATTATTTTCTCTTTTAATTGCTTCTCTTTCAATCTCTAATTGACGAATTTGTCTCATTAAAGTATCCAATTCCTCAGGCATAGAGTTCATCTCTAATCTTAACTTAGCTGCACTCTCGTCAATTAAGTCAATGGCTTTGTCGGGTAAAAAACGATCTGTTATATATCTGCTAGATAATTCCACTGCAGCAATTATGGCTTCGTCTTTGATTCTAACATGATGGTGCGTTTCGTAACGCTCTTTTAAACCTCTCAAAATAGATATAGCATCTTCTTTAGTAGGTTCATCAATCATTACTTTTTGGAATCTACGTTCTAATGCCTTGTCTTTCTCAAAAAACTTTTGATACTCCGCTAAAGTAGTAGCACCAATTGCTCTTAATTCACCTCTTGCTAAAGCTGGCTTTAAAATATTCGCAGCATCCATTGCACCTTCACCACCACCAGCACCAACTAATGTGTGGATCTCGTCGATAAATAATATGACTTCTCCATCACTTGTAGACACTTCTTTCACAACACCCTTTAATCTCTCTTCAAATTCTCCTTTGTATTTTGCACCGGCAATCAATTGACCCATATCCAATGCATAAATAATTTTACTCTTTAAATTGTCTGGCACATCCCCATTTACAATTCTCATCGCCAAACCTTCAGCAATTGCTGTTTTACCAACCCCTGGCTCACCCACCAAAATGGGATTATTTTTACTTCTTCTTGAAAGAATATGCAAGGTTCTTCTAATTTCTTCATCACGTCCAAT
>CAZXWT010000165.1:0-3208 GCA_964644475.1 uncultured Sediminibacterium sp.
TCATCGCCTTCTTTGAAGATACCATCCATAGTCTCCAAACGCTTCCAGCTTATCTCACTAATGTGCAATAAACCTTGTTTGCCAGGCATAAACTCTACGAAAGCACCGAATTCTTTGATTCCTTTCACAACGCCATCGTATACGTCTCCAATTTCAGGAACAGCAACGATACCATTGATCCACTTCACAGCTGCATCTAAGCTTTCTTTGTTAGCAGAGAAGATGCTTACTTCTCCATGGTTATCTACTTCTTCAATATTGATTGTAGCACCTGTTACTCTTTGCATTTCTTGGATGATCTTTCCACCTGGTCCGATTACTGCACCAATAAATTCTTTATCGATGATTAATTTAACCATTCTTGGTGCATGAGGCTTCACGTCTGCACGAGCAGCTGGAATACATTCATACATCGCATCTAATATGTGTAAGCGACCTTTTTTAGCCTGAGACAATGCTTCACGCATAATATCCATGCTTAAACCGTCTACTTTAATATCCATTTGTACCCCACAGATACCATCTCTTGTACCTGTCACTTTAAAGTCCATATCACCTAAATGATCTTCATCTCCTAAGATATCTGTTAAGATAGCATACTTGCCATCTTCTCTAGAGATTAATCCCATTGCCACACCACTTACGTGCTTAGGCACTGGAACACCTGCATCCATCAATGCTAGAGAACCAGCACAAACAGTTGCCATAGAAGAAGAACCATTTGATTCTAAGATATCAGAAACTACACGCAATGTGTATGGGAATACAGTACTATCTGGTAACATTTGCTTCAAAGAACGTTGAGCTAAATTACCATGACCTACTTCACGACGACCTACACCACGCATCATTTTCACTTCACCAGTAGAGAATGGAGGGAAATTATAGTGTAAGAAGAATTTTTGGTATTCGGCACTTGCGGCAGTCTCTTGCATTAACTCATCTAACTTAGTACCTAATGTTACTGTTGTTAAAGATTGAGTTTCTCCTCTTGTAAATAAAGAAGAACCGTGAGGAGTTGGTAATGGAGATGTTTCCATTGCTAAAGGACGAACTTGATCTAACTGACGACCGTCTAAACGAATACGGCTATCAACAATCATGTTACGTACCACTTCCCATTTCAAATCTTCATAGTACTTACCTGCTAATTTCTTTTGCAAGTCTGTAATATCTGGACCTAAATGTTCAATGATTTCTTTTTTCAACGCACTGAAAGCATCTGATCTTTCATGTTTTGCAGAACCCATTCTTGCAATTGCATCTACTTTGGCAGTAGCGAAATCGTATACTTTTTTCTTGATCTCTTCGTCTTGTTCTGGTTTTTTATAATCACGTACTTGCGTAATGCCCACTAATTTTCTTAATTCAGCTTGTGCTTTGATTTGCTTGTTGATTGCAGCATGTGCAATTTCTAAACACTCTACTAATTCTTCTTCAGAGCATTCTTTTGCTTCCCCTTCTACCATCATCAAGTTCTTCTCGGTAGCAGCAATTACAAATTCTAATTCAGCAGTTGCTAATTGTGCTTTAGAAGGATTGATTACAAATTTGCCATCAATCTTTGCAATTCTTACTTCAGAAATAATTTCTTTGATAGGAATATCAGATACTGCTAATGCTGCAGATGCTGCTAAACATGCTAATGAATCAGGCATTACATTTTCATCAGATGAAACCAATGAAATTAATACTTGCACATCGCATAAATAATCTTCAGGGAATAATGGTCTTAAAGCACGATCAATTAAACGGCTTGTTAAAATTTCATAGTCGTTTAATCTTGCTTCTCTTTTGAAGAATGAACCTGGGATACGTCCTGCAGATGCAAACTTCTCTTGATAATCCACACTCAATGGGAAAAAGTCTTGTCCTTCTTTTGGATCTTTATTAGCAACAACTGTAGCTAATAAAATACAATTTCCTTGTCTTACGGTAACCGCTCCGTCTGCTTGACGTGCTAATTTACCTGTTTCTATAAATATCTCTTGTCCGGGATTTACCTCGAACTTCACTGATTTAGGTTGTGATAACATTTTTAATTTTTTTGGTGTTGTAAGCAATTCAACCAAGGCATATAAACAACTAATCCCAACCGTGGTGTACAGTTGGGACAGCTATTATAAGATGTTCTTGATTATTTTCTTAAGCCTAATTTCTCAATTAGTGCGCGGTAACCAGTAAGGTTATGTTTTTGTAAATAAACCAATAAACGCTTACGCTGACCCACTAATTGCATTAAACCTCTCTGAGTAGAGTGATCTTTATGATTTGCTTTTAAGTGACCAGAGATATGCGCAATACGTTCTGTTAAATAGGCGATTTGACCTTCAATAGAACCTGTATTGGTTGCTTTTCCACCAAATTCAGCAAAAATGCTTGCTTTTTTCTCTTTTGTTAATGTAGACATGTAAAACTTCTTTTTTTGCAACTAACTGTTAGCTGCGGTTTTATTTCATTTATTTCGGCTGCAAAGATAAGGAAAAAGGCCTGAACTAATCAAATATTTCCGCGTTCTTTGGGTATTTTGCCCTGTTGAACTGGAATATTTTGTCATTCAAGCTAGCTGCGTAATTAATTGACCCCACTTTTACGTCGGTTTGATTATTGCTTTTGTCCAAAATTAAGGCACTTGCTAAAGCAGATTGTAGCTTGTTAATCACTAAAGTTACCTTTTGGAAGCTTTTACGCTTATCTATAGGATATAATTCAATGGTCGCTTTGGCATTATCTTGAGATAACAACTTGAAATTGAAGTCTTTATCATAGTTCCCAGAAAGTAATTTCTGAGGGCTTAAAGTCTGGTCAGATTCTGCTACGCTAGATTTTGATATACTATTTGCACCATCAAAATTGTAGATATTAAGGCCATCACACAAGATCTCCATTTTGCCCTCTTTTAGAAGATATTTATCTCCTTTCATCTGCAAGGCAATTTGTTTTGTACCCATACTCTTACCCTTATTGTTCTTAGAGGTAAGGGTAATATTCACTAAAATACCTTTGGATGCCTTTACTTTCGCCCCTACTTGATCTAAGATTTGCTTTGCTAAAGCGTCTTTTTGAGCAGTAGCACTAAGCGTTAAAATGGTCAATACACTAATAAAAAAGGTTTTCATAGGGGGATTGATTGCTTGGTTAATGCAAAAATAATCATTGTTATCTAAAGATTTTGCAAAAAGTCGTGTAATTCAGCGTCTGTTTTATA
>CAZXWT010000166.1:0-3130 GCA_964644475.1 uncultured Sediminibacterium sp.
AATAATTGTACGGCAAAAACCGTGCTTCCTTAAAAATTCATATTATGAAACAAGGTGTCCATCCAGAAAGCTATCGTTTTGTTGTGTTCAAAGACATGTCAAACGGTACTGCATTTTTAGGTAAATCATGCGCTCAAACTAAAGAGACCATTCAATTCGAAGACGGTAATGAATATCCAGTAATTAAATTGGAGATTTCTAACACTTCACATCCTTTTTACACTGGTAAAAATATGTTAGTGGATACAGCTGGACGTATTGATAAGTTTAACAAGCGTTACGCGAAAAAAGCATAAAATTGATCGCCATACAGCGGCTATTTTTATAAAATTTTAAAAACCCTTTCTTGCTAATTGTAAGAGAGGGTTTTGATTTTTTACCCCCTTCAATACTTACCTTTGTTATTCCAAAATATGCCTATGCAAAAATTAGATATACTAGCCTTTGGTGCGCACCCGGATGATGTGGAATTAGGTTGTGCTGGAACTATTTTAGCAGCAGTTGCTGAAGGTAAAAAAGTGGGTATCATAGACTTAACTAAAGGAGAATTAGGTACCAGAGGAACCACTTCCATTAGATTAAAAGAAGCACAATTAGCAAGTCAGGTTTTAGGGGTTGACGTGAGAGATAATTTAGGCATGGCTGATGGATTTTTTAAAAATGATCAAGAACATCAATTTGCCATAATTGAATGTATAAGAAGATTCCAACCGACTATTGTTTTATGTAATGCTCCAGAAGATAGACATCCAGATCATGGACGTGCTGCCAATTTAGTGGCTGATGCATGTTTTTTATCTGGTTTATCAAAGATACAATCCACACATAATGGAATAGTACAATCTGCATGGAGACCTGCTAATGTTTTTCATTATATACAGTCAAGAAATTTGACGCCAAGTTTTGTGGTAGACATTAGTGCACATATGGAGAAGAAAATGGAATCTATTTTAGCACATGCTTCTCAATTTTATGATCCCACATCTAAAGAACCTTCTACTTTTATTTCTGGGAATTCTTTTTTAGAATTTGTAAAAGGTAGAGCAAAAGAATTGGGTCAACAAATAGGAGTAGAGTATGCAGAAGGATTTATTTCAAATAAAATAATTGGTGTCAAAAGTTTTGACGGCATCATTCAAAATAAAACTTAATCAAATGGCTATTGTTAAAGTTGGATTAATTCAAATGTCATGTACTGCTGATGTTGCAGCAAATAAACAAAAAGCAGTAGAGAAAATAAAAGAAGCTGCGAAAGGTGGAGCGAATATTATTTGTTTGCAAGAATTGTATACTTCTTTGTATTTCTGTGATGTAGAAGCATACGAGAATTTTAAATTAGCGGAACCAATTCCTGGTAAAACCACAGATGAGCTAAGTGCTTTAGCAAAGTCATTAGGAGTGGTTATTATCGCTTCTTTATTCGAAAAAAGAGCGGAAGGTTTATACCATAATACTACGGCAGTATTAGATGCAGATGGCACTTATTTAGGTAAATACCGTAAGATGCATATTCCAGATGATCCTGCTTATTACGAGAAATTTTATTTTACACCTGGAGATCTTGGATACAAGGTTTTCAAAACCAAATTCGCCACCATTGGGGTGTTGATTTGTTGGGATCAATGGTATCCAGAAGCAGCTCGTATTACAAGTTTAATGGGTGCAGAAATGTTATTCTATCCAACTGCAATTGGCTGGGCAACTGCACAAGATGAAGCCACTAATACTGAACAATACAATGCATGGCAAACTATTCAAAGAAGTCATGCAGTTGCAAATGGTGTTCCAGTAATAAGTGTAAATAGAGTGGGTCTAGAACAAGATGGATTAATGAAATTCTGGGGAGGTAGTTTTGTAAGCAATCCATTTGGTAGTTTATTATACAAAGCTTCACATGATCAAGAAGAAGTTGCAGTAATTGATATTGACACAGAGAAATCTGATAGCTATAGAACACATTGGCCTTTCTTAAGAGATAGAAGAATTGATTCTTATGGCCCCATCGTAAAAAGATATATAGATAATGAAGAATAATACCTTAGAAATTTTTGCTGGACAAACACCCAAATCTTTAGGATATAGTTTTCCTGCAGAATTTGCAAAGCATGATGCTATTTGGTTAAGCTGGCCTCACAAAGAAGAAAGCTGGCCGGGAAAAATTGCGACTATTTATCCTTCTTATTGTGCCTTTGTAAAAACGGTGGCATTAACTGAAAGAGTGAATATTAATGTTGGCACAGATAAAATGCGCCAGGCTGCAGCTAAAATGCTTGAATTAGCTGGAGTGGATATGAGTAAAGTTCAATTTTATCTACATCCAACTAACGATGCATGGTGTCGAGATCATGGACCAAGTTTTTTAACTAGAAATAATCCTGAACATCCCAAAGCAATTGTAGATTGGAACATCAATGCATGGGGTGGGAAATATCCTCCTTACGATTTAGATGATGTTATTCCAACAAGAATTGCTGAACAATTGAACTTACCTGTTTTTTATCCTGAAATTATTATGGAAGGAGGCTCTGTAGATTTTAATGGAGCTGGAACAGTAATCACTTCAACTTGTTGTTTATTAAATCCTAATAGAAATCCTCATTTAAATCAAGCGCAGATTGAAAAATATTTAGGAGATTATTATGGAATTGAACAAGTATTATGGGTGTCTGAAGGCATTGTGGGTGATGATACTGACGGTCATATTGATGATACAGTAAGGTTTGTAAATGAGGATACTGTCTTAACAGTAGTTGAATCAAATGTGCTTTCTGAAAATTTTGATTTATTGCAAAAGAACTTAAAAGAATTGCATGCAATGAGATTGGCTAATGGGAAACAATTGAATATTGTTGAATTACCTATGCCTGCAGATGTAGTTTATGAAGATCAATTATTGCCAGCATCTTATGCTAATTTTTATATAAGTAATGGTCATATTATTGTGCCTACTTATCGTTGTGCACAAGATGATAAAGCAATGCAAATTATTCAATCTTGTTTTCCTACTAGAGAAATAGTGGGCATTGATTCTACTGATATAATTTGGGGGCTAGGTAGTTTCCATTGTTTGAGTCAACAAGAACCAAGTATTTAATTCATACCTATGCCAATCAAATCTTTACTAATTAGT
>CAZXWT010000167.1:0-3116 GCA_964644475.1 uncultured Sediminibacterium sp.
ACCGCAGTAATTTGAGGAAGGCCCAGCGCAATATCTTTATGTCGCTTTGCTTCATAATCGCTGTTCAATGCTTTTAAGTTATTGTCAAGTGCTACAGTAAATGCATGTAAATCTGTTGGTGCTTTTTCAAATTCAATTAACCACTCATGTGCGCCGCAAGTATTGTCTGACATATAAATAGGTGCTGCTGTATACTCATGCATAATGACATTTAAGTCTTTACAGGTTTTTGCAATCGCATGATCTGTATTGTCTGCAATTACTTCTTCACCAAATGCATTGATATATTGTTTGATTCTACCGCTCACTTTTATTTTAAAAGGATGTAGTTGAACAAACTGAATAGTATCACCTACTAAATATCTCCAAAGACCTCCATTGGTACTAATGACAATGGCATAGTTTTTTCCTAATTCAACTTTATCTAGGCCAATTGTTTTTGGTTGTGCTTTTCCGTATTCTTCAATAGGCATAAACTCGTAGAAAATACCATGATCTAAAAATAACAACATGCCATCTTCCTCAATATTATCCTGTGCTGCAAAGAAACCTTCACTTGCATTATATATTTCAATGTATTTACACCCTGGTCCAATAATTTTTTCAAACTGTTCTTTATAAGGAGTAAAAGAAACACCACCATGAATATATAATTCAAAATCTGGCCACACTTCTTTAATATTATTTTTACCAGTGATTTCTAAAATTCTTTTTAATAAAACCAATGTCCATGTTGGTACACCAGAAATAGACGTTACTGGTTCGTTGATGGTGCTTTGTGCTAATGCTTCAATCTTTCCCTCCCATTCATCCATCAATGCAATGGCTAATTCGGGTGTTCTAATTAAGTTAGACCAAAAAGGAGAGTTTTGTAATAGGACACCGCTTAGATCTCCATATTGAATATTATCCTTTATAGGATGCACTTGATGACTACCGCCAATGACTAAACCTTTTCCAGTGAGTAAATCACTTTCAGGAAATGCGTGATAATAAATGGTCAATACATCTTTAGCTGCTTGAAAATGATTGTTTTCAATGCTTTCTTTGGTGAGTGGAATAAATTTACTTTTATCACTGGTGGTACCACTGCTCTTTGCGAACCACTCTACGGGTGTATTCCATAAAACCGATTCCTCCCCGTCCATAATTTGGTCTATATAGAGCTTCAGGTCTTGATATTCTTGAATCGCTACAGTTTCTTTAAACTTTCTAATGCTGAAAATTTCTGAAAACCCATGTTTTCTACCAAACTGTGTGTACTGACCATGGGTAATAAGGTCTTGCAATACTTCTCGCTGAGCAGCAATTGGGTCATTTTCCCAATGCTCAATACGCCAATAGCGTAGGCGAGCCAATCGTGAAAGTGCAGGACTAAAAATTTTCATTTACTCCCCACAATATAAGAAATTACTTGGCTTTTTGGCCCATCTCGATAATCCAATCTTTACGCTTCAACTCAAAATTGGTTCCAAGATATAACCTGCGAACTTGCTCGTCTTCTGCTAACTCTTCTGCAGTGCCGTGTTTAAATATTTTTCCTTCAATTAATAGATAAGCTCTATCACAAATAGATAAGGTTTCGTTCACATTATGATCCGTAATTAAAATACCAATATCCTTGGTTTTCAATTTTGCAACCACCGATTGAATATCTTCCACTGCGATAGGATCCACGCCAGCAAAGGGCTCATCTAATAATATAAATTTTGGATCAACTGCTAAAGCCCTTGCAATCTCTGTTCTTCTACGCTCTCCACCACTTAAACTATCACCATTGTTTTTTCTAACATGATGTAAATTAAATTCATCTAATAAGCTTTCTAATTTTGCTTCTCTTTCTTCTTTATTCAAAGCAGTCATTTCTAGTACTGCCATAATATTATCTTCTACAGATAACTTTCTAAATACACTAGCTTCTTGTGGTAAATAACCCAATCCCATTTGAGCTCTCTTATACATAGGAAGCTTGGTAATATCTTCTTCATTTAAATAAACAGTTCCTTGGTCTGGTGCAATCAATCCCACTACCATATAAAAGGTAGTTGTTTTACCTGCACCATTGGGTCCTAATAAACCTACAATCTCACCTTGTTGAACAGAAATGCTCACATCGTTCACTACTTTTCTGTTTTTGTATTGCTTTACAAGATTGTTGGTATGTATAGTAAGCTTCACTGTAAAAATTTGTACAAAAATAAGGCTAAATATTAACTATTTTTGTGTTCTATGCACGTAACAGAACATTTAACAAAGGCAAAAGGAACATTATTATCATATGAGGTATTGCCGCCGCTGAAGGGAAAGACGATTAAATCATTATTTGATCATATAGATCCATTAATGGAGTTCAAGCCATCATGGATCAATGTTACTTATCACAGAAGTGAGACCATTGCTCGTACCAAAGAAGATGGTACTACCGAAATGGTGGATGTAAGAAAGCGTCCTGGTACCGTGGGTATCTGTGCTGCTATTATGAACCATTATAATGTAGACGCTATACCACATATTATTTGTGGAGGATTCTCCAAAAGAGAAACAGAAGATGCTTTAATTGATTTACAATTTTTAGGAATCGACAATGTACTCGTATTAAGAGGGGATGCAGAGAAGGGACAAAAAACATTTGTGCCTACCCCTAATGGTAATAAACAGGCGATTGATTTATTAAAGCAAATAGTAGATCTCAATAACGGAAATTATTTAGACAAGGATATTTTGAACGGAAGTAAAACCAATTTTTGTATGGGGGTGTCTGGTTATCCAGAAAAACATTTTGAAGCACCCAGTATGGAATTTGATTTACAAAAAGCGAAAGAGAAAGTAGATGCAGGTGCACAATATATCATGACACAAATGTTTTTTGACAACAAAAAATATTTTGAATATGTAGATGCTTGTAGAAGTATTGGTATCAATGTGCCGATTATACCAGGATTAAAACCTATTACCAATAAAAAGCAATTAACTATTTTACCAAGTATCTTTTTTGTAGATATACCAGAAGCATTATCTAAAGCAATGAATGATGCCACTACAGATGAAGCTTGTGAGCAAGTAGGAACAGAGTGGTTGATACAACAAAGTAAAGAGCTAAAAGCCGCTGGTGTACC
>CAZXWT010000168.1:0-3076 GCA_964644475.1 uncultured Sediminibacterium sp.
GCCTGAAATTTTTGATACATATATAATAAATGTAAGGCAAAAAGGGCAAAAAACCATCAAATAGCCTATTTATAACCCATTGATTATCAGTATCTATTTTATATCATGAAAATAATGAAACAAAAATATTATTGAAAATCAATTAGTTACAAACTTGCTATAAAAAATAGACGCTCAAAAAGGCTAAAAAGCGCTTTCTCGGGTGTACCTTTGCCCTCCCTTATCAAAGGGGATTATTTTATGGCTAGCGGGATAGCGCAGCCTCATTAAAACAAAAGATTATGAGTAAACTACATTTCACCACGAAGCACGCCAACGCGGCTACCGTTAAACATGGCTGGTACATTGTTGATGGTACTAATCAAACCGTAGGTCGTATTGCTTCAAAAATTGCAGCTGTTCTACGTGGTAAGAACAAAGCTTATTACACTCCTCACGTTGATTGTGGAGATTATGTAATCATCATTAACGCAGAAAAAGTTGTATTGACTGGAAACAAATTCCACGATAAGCAATATTTAAACTTCTCTGGTTACCCAGGTGGTAAAAAAGAAGAAGCTGCTGAAGATTTAATCAAGCGTCGTCCAGAAGTAATTATGGAAAGAGCGGTTAAAGGTATGTTACCTAAAAATCGTTTAGGACGTAAGATGATCAAGAAGTTATTTGTGTATGCTGGTCCTAATCACCCTCATGCTGCACAACAACCTAAAGAATTTAAATTTTAAAAAATTCCAAATCTAAATAAATGGAAAAGCAAACAAATGCAGTAGGTCGTCGTAAAGAAGCAGTAACACGTGTCTTCGTTAGCAAGGGTACTGGAAAAATTACCGTTAATGACAAAGATTACAAAGCTTACTTTCCTTTAGTATACTTACAAAATCAAATTGAAGCTCCTTTAAAAGCTGCTGGTGTTGAAGGTAAATACGATATCGTAATTAACGCAACAGGTGGTGGTATGAAAGGACAAGCAGAAGCAGCCAAATTAGGTATTGCTCGCGTATTAGTTGAATTGAATCCTGAAGTTCGTCCAACATTAAAAGCTGCTGGACAATTGAAGCGTGATCCAAGAAGTGTTGAACGTAAGAAGTTCGGTCACAAGAAGGCACGTAGAAGCTTCCAATTTAGCAAGCGTTAATCGACAACAAATTTTAATTCATTATTACAACTTATACAAATGGAAAATAACACTTCACTACAACAGCAACTATTGGAAGCTGGCGTACACTTTGGTCACCTTAAAAAGAAGTGGAACCCAAAGATGTTACCTTATATCTTCGCTGAGAAGAAAGGTATCCACATCATCGATTTAAATAAAACTGTAGATCATTTACAAGAGACTGCTGCAGCTTTGAAGCAAATTGCAAAGAGCGGTAAGAAAATTATGTTTGTTGCTACAAAGAAGCAAGCAAAAGAAATTGTAAGTGAGTGTGCAAAGAAAGTAAACATGCCTTATGCAACTGAGCGTTGGTTAGGTGGTATGTTGACAAACTTCAATACTGTTCGTAAGAGCGTTAAGAAAATGCAAAGCATTGAAAAAATGTTGAACGACGGTAGTGCAGATAGCTTAACTAAAAAAGAGCGTTTAACTTTAGCGCGTGATAAAGATAAAATGGAGAAAGTATTAGGTGGTATCGCACAATTAGGTCGTTTACCAGCAGCTTTATTCTTAGTAGATATCGGTCACGAGCATATCGCATTAGCAGAAGCTAAGCGTTTAGGAATCCAAACATTTGGTATGGTTGATACAAACTGTGATCCAAATAAAGTAGACTTCTCTATTCCTGCGAATGACGATGCTACAAAATCTATTGCAATCATCACTAACTATATCACTGCAGCAATCGCTGAAGGTTTAGCAGAGCGTCAAGCTTCTAAAGATGATGAAGAAACAACAGAAGAAGGTAGCAACGAATTAGAAGCAAAAGCTAAGAGAATGGAAGCTGAAGCAAATGCTGAAGGCGGACGTGCTAAGCGTGGTGCAGGTACTTCTGCTCCAGGTGCTCCTAAGCGTCGTACTACTACTGGTACTCGTGGTCCAGTAAGAAAATAATTAAATATCCCAATTGGGTTATTGGTATCTAATAGGTACTAATGACCCAATTGTATTTATTTAAGGACTACTACATTAACTAAATATTCATTAGACATTTTAAAAATATTTTTATGAGCGCTATAACAGCACAAGATATTAATAAGTTACGTCAAGCTACAGGTGCAGGTATGATGGATTGCCGTAAAGCATTGACTGAAACAAACGGAGATTTTGAAGCAGCGATTGATTGGTTACGTAAGCAAGGACAAAAAGTTGCGGCAAAGCGTAGCGATCGTGAAGCAAAAGAAGGTGTAATCATTGCACAAACTTCTGCTGATAACAAAACTGGTTTTGTAGTTTGTATTTCTTGTGAAACAGATTTCGTTTCTAAGAATGCTGACTTCGTTGCATTTGCACAAAGCATTGCTGATGCTGCTGTTGCAAACAATGTAAAAACTGCTGAAGAATTAAATGAAGTAACTGTAAACGGTGCTAAAGTATCTGATTTAATCAATGATAAATTAGCTTCTATCGGTGAAAAAATTGGTATTGCTAAGTTTGAAAGAATAGATGCTCCATTTGTAGCTTCTTATATTCACGGTGCATACAGAATGGGTGTATTAGTTGCTTTAACTGCAGCTAACGCTGAATTAGGTAAAGACTTAGCAATGCAAATTGCTGCGATGAACCCAGTAGCGGTTGATCCAGAATCTGTACCTGCAGAAACTGTAGAGCGTGAAAGAGCGATCATCATTGATACAATGAAAGCAGATCCTAAGATGGCTGGTAAACCAGAAGATATGATTGCTAAAATTGCTGAAGGTAAAATTGGTGCTTTCTTTAAAGAGCAAACTTTATTAGCACAAGCATTCGTAAAAGATGGTTCTAAGTCTGTAGGCGAGTACATCAAGTCTGTAGATGGTTCTATCAAAGTAACTGAGTTCAAGCGTGTGGCACTAGGATAAATTGCAAGTGGCTATTGCCTCGTGCAAAAAATACAGATGATACAAATACCTAGAAATTAGGTTTGAATAATAAAGGGCT
>CAZXWT010000169.1:0-3070 GCA_964644475.1 uncultured Sediminibacterium sp.
GTATCAAAATCTATCTGTAAGTTACTGGTCTTTGTAACAAAGCTTGCATATCCATTTGAATCTGTTTTTGCTGATATAACGCTATAAGGAACAGATGGAGCTAAACCTGAAGCAACAACATTTGTTAAATTTGAACCATCACCTACTGGGTATTTATTATCCGAAGTTTTTTGTAATATTTGATTTGCGTTATTCCCAACATCTAACGCAGCAGCAGTCCCAAGAGTAGGTTTTCCAGTAAGGTCGTTATAAGCTCCTGAAGCACCAACTGTAGATATTGTCGGTTTATTTGTTAAGTCTGTATATGAGCCAGATGTAGCTACTGGTTTCAGTGTCGCTATAAAATCTTTTAAATATTTTGAAATATTTGCCATATACTATATAATATTACTAAAGCTTTTTGAAGCCCTGACAATTTCTATACAGGGCTTCTTTTAAAAGTCAAGATTATTGTTTTGTAAACCAGTTTGTAGCAGAATGCTCATAGATAAACTCTATGTATTCTCCCGGCAAAATAGTTACATTAGCACCTCCTTCAACTGTATCAGAGTCAGAAGCAGCAACAATAACATTTTTTGTGCTTGTTGAGTTATTCATGATTAAGTGAGATTCACCATCTTCAGAAGAACCAACAGAAGGCAATGTCAAAGTAATATTAGCTGAAGTAATATTGCAGTAAATGTTTTGCTCGTTAGCAGCGATGCTACCTGTAGCAGATTTCTTTACATACTTTTTAGCGACAGCAGATATTTGTGATGCAATATAAGATTTATTTGCAGCAACAGACATAGCTTGGTCTGTTTCGCTTCCAGCAGAACTATCAACAACAGCAGCAGCTTTTGCTCTTGCGTCGGTGAAATATTGATTAGAACCTTCAGCAACATCATCGGTTGTTAAATCATTAACAACAGTTGTTAAAGCATCAAGAGCATCTTTCAATACTTTACCTTGTTTAGCTGTTAAAGCTTTTGTAGAATCGTCAGTTGTAAGATTATCAACCAAGATAGAGTTTAGTTCAGTTTGAACTTGTTTGATAAAATCAACAACTTCTTGAACTGTATCAAGGTTTACATCATCAGATTGAAGGATAGTATTGATACCATCAATCAAGCCTTTCAATGTTTTACCTTGCTCTGCTGATAGAACTTTATCGGTACCACCAGTTGTAAGGTCATTTACAATATCAGAATCTAAAAGAACCGCTAAAGCTTCTAAAGCTTCGATGCGGGACTTAGCTTCTTGCAGATTTGATTTTATGCTCTGCGGCATATTTTTAGTTAAATCGAACGACATAAAAGAAACAATAAATTAAGGTTTTGAGTTTTAACCTCTCCAAGCATATAAGTCCCGCGCATTATATTCCATTTACAATTTTCCATATTGCATTATCTTTATCTAAAATAAGTGATATATTTCCTTGCGGGTTTATCACAAACGAAGGTTGTCCTTCTATGTTATTATCTTCAGAATCAATTATTGTTATGGAAAAGTTTGCGTTCATGTTAATGATTTCAAACATAGCACCGTTATCAACATCTGCTTTAGATGGAAGTGTATACGAAATATTTGCAGTAGCAGCTTTTGAAGCAACATTTTTTTCTGTCGCAAGTAATTGTGAGTCTTCTTCTTTAAATATAACATTTGGATTTTGTGAACCGGAAGAACCACCGCTTCCACCTCCAACACTTATATCGCCGAAACCAATATTACTATTATCTAAGAATCCCATATTAACTGTATAATAATTTAACTAATCCTATTTCTAAAGTTATATCGTTTGCTTGCGTTTGGCTTAGCTTAAATTTTACAGCTCTAGCACCACGACCATCAGTATAAGGGGAACATGGTATAATTTTATCTTTAACTAAATCTATTGCAGCATTTGCATTTTTTGTAGGGTTAAAAAATGGTAACCAGACAGCAGGGTCTTTTTTTGATTGCATCCATAATTCCATTTTTGTTCCTGATGCAACATTATCGGTAGTAGCAATATAAGCTATACCCATATTTACCTCCCAAGGTAAATTAATTATTTCGCTAAATGCTTCACCAGCATTTATTGTAAGAAGACGTGAACCCGTTGCAGCCATATTAAGATACTATATAATTTTTTTATCTCACTTTGTTATAAGGTAGCAATTTATAAAAATCAAGAAAATTTTAGTCTACTGTAAACCATTTTAGCAAAGCATGGTTATACACAAATTTTTTATACTCCCCAATAGTTAAAGTCATTTGAGCTTCACCATCAATCGTAACAGTTTCGGAATTAGCATCCACAATAACATTAAATTCATTTGAATCTAAATTTAAAATAAATATCTCTCTTCCATCATCAACCGCTGTAACGATAGGCAATCTTAATGTCGCCTCTTCAGTTATCTGTGCGTATATTTTCTTTGCAGATTTATCTAATAAAGATGATTTATCAATACGAATCCAATTATAATATAAATCAATACTCGTGCCATCAATAGCAGTTAAATTGCCGTTATTATCAAAAGCTAAATATTTTCCCAATCTATCTTTTACTTTTGGTAAAATTAAATTTAATGTGGAAGTTTCCGCATCAGAAGGAGGTAAAATAACACAACGCTCTAATTGGAAATTTAATTCTTGGATTAATGATATGCAATAATTCATATCGAGATTTACAGCGGAAGCTCTAAATTCGCCTGATTCCGTATAACCAGATGTTCTTTTTATTGCAGATTTTCTCGTAACAACAATCTCATCTTCTGCTTCACATGGATTCACTAATATAATCTTTCCACCATTTGCACTACCAATACTGTTAGACGGTATTGTATAGTCCGTTAGATATCTTAATAACTTATCATTTTTATATACCAAAACATATTCAGCTTTGAATACAAACCAATCAAAAGCGAATTCAGTTTCGCCAGCAGATGTGACATAAGAGTTAAAAGGTCTTATATCATTTATAGGAACAAAAGAAGCCATATACTATTTATTAACATTTACACCAAGGTTCTCTAACAAACGAGTATCGCCTACGGTCCTTGCAGGTTTATTAAATGATTTTAATTTAAAATCAAGTATTTTATTT
>CAZXWT010000170.1:0-3060 GCA_964644475.1 uncultured Sediminibacterium sp.
AAAATACTCGGACGATGGTGGTTCAAAAGCAACTGGAGGTAAATATGAAATGTTTCCTCAAGCGCAAATGATGCCTTCATTTAATGATTATTCTTTTGATAACCCTGTTGGATCAAAGGGTGTTGTAAAAACAGAATTTGGTTATCATTATATAGAGGTTTTAAAACAAACACCAAGAGGTCCTGCTTATAAAATAGCTTATTTATCTAAAGCTGTACTTCCAAGCAATGAAACTTTAAATGCTGCCGCAACTGCTGCTGCTCAGTTTGCTTCTACTTCAAAAGATCCAAAATCTTTTACAGCCAATGCTGTTAAAGCAAAAACTGAAGTATTCCCTGCGGCTAATATTAAAGCAAATGATAATGAGATTCCGGGAATTGGTGAATCTAGACAATTGGTTCGTTGGATTTTTGAAAATGATATTAATGATGTTTCAGAACCATTTGAAGTGGGTGATCATTATATAGTAGCATTAATTAGTGCAGAAGAAAAGAAAGGATTAATGAGCGTTGAAACCGCTAAGCCAACAGTTGAAAACATTATTAAAGATCAAAAGAAAGCAGAGATTATTAAAAAGACTTTCAAAGGAACAAGTCTAGATACTTATGCAGCTTCTGCTAAAGTTTCTGTTGCAACTGCAGATAGTATTAATTTTAACTATTCTATGGTCCCAGGATTGGGTAACGAACCTAAAATTGTAGGCGCAGCATTTAATAAGTCTTTATTGAATAAAGTAAGCGAACCGTTTGCTGGAAATTCAGGCGTTTTCGTAATTTCTGTAAATAATATTGGTGCAACACAATCTCAACAAGATCCGAATTTATTTAAAGATGAATTATTAAACAGAACAAGATCTATTTTCTTTAGATCATCTGTGGGATTAAGAAAAGCAGCAAAGATTGTAGATAATCGTTTTAAAGTTTATTAGAATTTTTCTTTTATAGTAAAGGCCCTCGAATAGAGGGCCTTTTTTTATGAGCTATTCTACCTAATTTTGTGTTATGTCAGAGCCTATAATTAACAAGGTTGCAGAAAGTGGATTAATTAGTTTAGACCTTACGCAATTTATTCCTTCAACAGAGATCGTTTTATTTGATATAAAACAATACTTGTTTATGGAGTTGATTTTAAAAGAGAAAGATTTTAGAGCTGCCTTAACCGCTGCTGATTTAAGTATTTATCAAGATAAAATTGTTGGTATATATTGTAGTACCGATGCTATCATTCCAATGTGGGCAAACATGTTAATTGCTTCTGCATTACAACCCTATGCAAAAGCAATTTATTTTGGGGATGAGAAAAAGGTACGTGAACAAATTTTATTGGAAGGCATTGCTCTAATTGATCCTTCAGAATATTCTGATCAAAGAGTTGTAGTAAAAGGGTGTGGCGAAACGCCAATCGGCGAATCAGCCTATATTGCGATTACTAATAAATTAAGACCAGTTGTAAAAAGTATTATGTACGGAGAGCCTTGTAGTACAGTGCCTGTTTATAAAAAGAAATAACTAATTAATCCTTAAAATAATTATTGTTTTCTATTTCTTCTCTCACTTTGTCTGGCACCAAATATCTTATAGTTATTCCTTCTTTTCTATTGTTTCGAATGAGTGTTGCAGAAAGCTCTAACATTGGGGCTTCTAAATATGTGATGTCTGCTCCATAGGTTTCTGTAATTTCAAAGCCCGGTCTTCTATAAACAACGAATCGATAATTTTTTTTCAATGCTTCAAAATTTTTCCATTTAGGTAAATTTTGAAAACTATCACCACCCATAATTACCGAGAACTCATGTTGAGGATATTGTTCTTGAATATAGGTTAGGGTATCAATTGTATATGATGGTTTTGGAAGTTTAAATTCTATATCCGACACCTTTATTTGTGGATCATCTTCGATGGCTATTTGTGCAAGATGTAATCTATCGTATTCGTTTAGTAAACTTGATTGAGGTTTGTGTGGGTTCTGGGGTGACACTACTAGCCAAACTTGTTTTAAATCTGTATGATTAGCAATATAACTTGCCACCATTAGATGTCCATTGTGAATAGGATTAAATGAGCCGAAAAACAAGCCTATTTTCATATTAACTTATTGATAATCAATTAATTGTGTGTTATCCAAATACTCTCCGCTTCATCTTTTCTAAGACTCAATTGATATCCCGCTACACTAATACTAATTGGATCTCCCAATGGAGCAATTTGTTCAACAGTTATTGCTTCTCCTGGAATACACCCCATCTCCATTAATTTCAAAAAGATTTCATCATTTTCGAATGAATGAATAACGCCCGCTTCTCCAATATTTAACTCACTTAGTTTCCTCATAGATTAATACAAATATATACTGCTTTATAGAATATTAGCTTACGAAATCAGGACAATATTTTTGATGAAAAAACGTATAAGTATTTGAATAACATTCTTCTATGTGTATGACGATTTCTTTCAATAAAGCAGATGCTACAGCTACTTTGAAAAACAGGGTTGCTTTAAAATCTTTTATTGAAAAGAGAGTAAAGAAAGAGGGCTTATCAATTGAGTCGTTGAACTATGTTTTTTGTTCTGATAAGTACTTGTTAGAAATCAACAAACAATTTCTTGACCATAATTATTATACAGATATAATCAGTTTTGATCTGTCTGAAGTACCAGGACAATTAATTGGAGAGGTTTATATAAGCGTAGACCGAGTAAAAGACAATGCAAAAACCCACGGAGCTACCTTCAGTGAAGAACTTTTAAGGGTAATTTTTCACGGTGCCTTACATTTTTGTGGTTATAAAGACAAGAAGCCATCAGATGTAAAGAAAATGCGCCAGATGGAGGACCTTTGGCTCACCGCTTATATGAAATTATAAAAGTGTTCCATGTGGAACGTTTTATATTCAATGATTCCGTTTTAGTAATTGGGAAAATAGAAAAGAATACTAATCCGAATCGAATATTGAACGAGAAGACGCGAACGAGCGTCTGATGACAGAATAAGATATTGATGAGGAATAGGTGTTTTTTCTATTCTTTTTTGAATTAAGGAATTAATCAAGAGTGTTCCACA
>CAZXWT010000171.1:0-3059 GCA_964644475.1 uncultured Sediminibacterium sp.
GTGTGCAACCTTGGGAAAAAAATATGTTGGCTTTAATAGAGCGTGCTATAATGGGTGCAAATATTGGTATTACTCCACAAAATGATGGGGTACAAATTAGATTATTCATGCCGCCATTAACCGAGGAGCGTCGTCGTGAATTAGTGAAAAAAGCGAATGGAGAAGGTGAGCAAAGTAAAATTGCTATCAGAAATATTCGAAGAGATCATATCGAACAAGTGAAGAAACAACAAAAAGAGGGCGCTAGTGAAGATATTTGTAAGGGGACTGAAGATGCTATACAAGGATTAACTGACAAATATATTGCAGCAGTTGAAAAGCATTTAGAATCAAAAGAAAAAGAAATTATGACTGTTTAATTGCAGGTCTGTTGGCAATAAAAACGCCCAATAAAATAACACCCATCCAAACAAATTGCATGGGTGTTATTTTTTCCCCATACATAATCCCCCAACATACTGCTACAATAGGAATACCGTAAGTCACTAAAGAGCCAAAGATGACTCCTGCTCTTTTAATCAAATAATAAAACAGGATACTTGCAATAGAAGTTCCAATGATTCCTAGTACTGCACTCGCTAAAGTAGAATGCAGAATTAAGTGGTTAGAGAAATCGTTATTAAAATAATTGGTGAAAAATAAAATGGCAGTGCTTGGTAGAATTAAAAAAGCAAAAGCAACAGAAGCAATATTTATTGCTCCTATATTTTGCAAATACCTTCCAACCATATTTACATTAATACCGTAGAATAAAGTGGCTATTAATACTAGTCCCGCATATCCAATATTGTGAAGACTCATTTCTTTGCCTGCGGCAAATAAGAAGCATAGACCAATAAATCCAATCACCACGCCAATCATTTTGCTGACATTGGTCTGCACTTTAAAAAAAAGTATCCCAACAATTATTGTAAATAAGGGTGTCAAAGAATTTAATATACCAGCAAGCGCACTGTCAATTTGTGTTTCTGCAATACAAAAAAGATAGGCAGGGATAAAATTGCCTACTACTCCAGAAAGTAGTACCAGACCCATTTTGTCTTTAGGTATTTTTGGTAGGGCTTTTAAAGCAAAAGGCAATAAAACCAATCCTGCAAAAAGCATCCTTAAAGAAGCCACCTGATAGGGTGAAAAAGACCTTAGACCTTCTTTCATTAATACGAAAGAACTGCCCCAAACCAGGGATAATAGGGCGAAAACAAGCCAATTGGTCCACTTCTGATGCATCTGTTCGAATTTGTAACAAAGATGCCCCTTTTTGCCTTAAAAATGGATAAATTCTTGTTTCTTTGTAGCCTATGAGTCAGCATGCTAATTATTCCATTAAAGTAGATCAGTTCGAAGGTCCTTTTGATCTATTGTTATTTTTCATTGAGCGCGATGAGATGGATATTTATAATATTCAGATCACTAAAATTATCAAAGACTTTTTGGATTTTATACATCAACAAGAAAAGTTGAATATTGAATTAAGTAGTGAATTTATTTTATTCGTTTCTACTTTAATGCGTATCAAGGCAAAATTGTTATTGCCAAGAAAAGAAGTGGATGCTGCAGGTAATGAGATTGATCCAAGACAGGAATTAATTGATAAGATTTTAGAGTACAAGCGCTATAAAGAAGCTGCAACTCAAATGGCAGATTTAGAACAGTTGAGAATGTTGATGGTGAAGCGCGGTAATATCCAACACGAAATGTCATTAGTGGGTGAAGAAGCTGCAGAAGGAACAGAACTTCAAACAGTAACATTATTCAAATTGATGAAGTCTTTTGAAAAAGTAATGTTGCGTTTACAAGATCGCCAAACTGCCAAGCCTGTGCATACTGTGGTTAGATATAACTATACCATGGAAGGCAGTAGAGAGTATTTATTAGAACAGGTGCAGAAAGAAAAAACAGTAGCTTTTGAAAAAGTGTTTGACATCTGTCAAGACAGAGTGCATGCTTTATTTTTATTCTTATCTATATTGGAATTAGCTCAACAGAAATACATGAAGTTATTAGTAGGTGAAGGCCGTAATAATTTCATTATTGAGTGGAATGAAAATAGAGAAGATGATTTAGAGCCTGGCCATGTAGACACATTTGATTCTTACGAAACCAAAATGGATTTAGGGGCATTCAAGGACGACGAAAATATATTGAAAGAAGACGAAGGAGATTTTGATCCTAGCTTAAATTAATTAAGCAAATTCCACTTGACCTAATAAGGCTTTCACTGCATCAGCAATTGCTTGAGCATCGTAATGGCATTCATGATGCAATTCCTTTAAACTTCCATGTTCTACAATCGTATCTGGAATGCCAAGAATAGTTACTTGTGCACTATATCCATGTTGATTCATGAATTCTAAAATAGCAGATCCAAAGCCGCCAACCACTGTAGCATCTTCTACCGTAACAATCTTAGTATAGTTTTGGAATACTTCGTGAAGTAATGCTTCATCTAAAGGTTTAACAAAGCGAATATCATAATGAGCAGGATCTAATCCCTCAGCTCTTAAATTCCTTATTGCGGTTTGTGCAAAATTACCTGGATGACCAAAACTTAAAATGGCTACATCTTTTCCATCTTTTAATTTTCGGCCTTTACCAATCTCCACTTTCTCCATAGGTTTTCTCCAATCCACTTGAACACCCTCACCTCTAGGATATCTTAAAACAACAGGCAATGTTGTTTCGGGTAATTGTGCAGTGTACATTAGGTTGCGTAATTCCGATTCATTCATCGGGGCAGCAATAATCATATTAGGGATACATCTAAAGAATGCAATATCATAACATCCATGATGTGTTGGTCCATCTTCTCCCACTAATCCTGCACGATCCAAGCAAAACACTACTGGTAATTTTTGCAAAGCCACATCGTGTATTACTTGATCATATGCTCGTTGCATGAATGAAGAATAGATATTACAAAATACTTTTAAACCCTGTGTGGCCAAACCTGCGCTTAAAGTAACTGCATGTTGCTCGCAAATGCCCACGTCAAATGCTCTATGAGGCATAGCATCCATCATGAATTTCAAAGAAGATCCACTTGGCATAGCTGGAGTTAC
>CAZXWT010000172.1:0-3044 GCA_964644475.1 uncultured Sediminibacterium sp.
GATCTTTATACAAAGCATTTAAAGGCTTATCGTTATAGTTATCCAATGTAGATTTTATGATATAGGCATTAAAGAATTTACTTTCAAATAATTCTTCCCATGTAATTCTGCTTGAAAAATTTTTAGGATTGTATACTTCATTACGAGCCAAGATGGGTCTTAAGTCAGGATAGTAAACCCAGAACAATGGGCGCTTAATAATCTTATCTTTAATTTGAATAGAAGCTACAGGCGCAATACCAATAATTCTGCAATACATTCTACTTGTCTTACTATCAAAAATATATTGCTCCTTCAATCTAAATGTATAAATAGAATCCGGCTGAGGGGCTAATTTAGTATTGTATACCACTGCAGTATCATACACATTGGGATTGTCAACATTTTGTACCAATTGTGTATCCAATGTGCCTTTTAAGCTCGCATTGATTTCATCCAAACTTAATGGTGTAGTAAAACGATCGTCTTCTGCAGCAAAAGCAGTGATTCCTTCTTTTTCAATAGCTCTTAATAAGATGGCGAAAAATCTTTGATCTCCATTGTCATCATAAGCTTGATAAATAAAAGGTCTATTAATTTTTTCTCTAGCATCAATTTCTTCCCAAACAAATTCGCTAAATAATGCATCTTCTTCTCTTAGGTTTTCATACGGTAAAGGAAGACGCTCTTGCACGCCTTTTCTTTTTTTGGTTTCAGAGAAGAATGCATAGTTGTTTCTTAAACTTTTTTTATTGTTACTATTAAAGCCACCCACCAAGGTAGTATCTACTGATTTCGATGCCTTAATTGTAGGATTCACAACAGCACTATTGTTATTTGCGACAGGAGGTGGAACTGTTTGCACTGGTGCAGCATCAGTTGAAGGCGATGTTGGCACCACTTTATCTGTAGTTGTTTTACCTGCAGCACCTTTTTTCTTAGGTAAATTAAATTGCGCAAAACTATTATTCTGTATAAATAATGTTGACGCTACTAATACTACTAAAAAAATCTTTTTCATAACAAATTCTATTTAAATCCCTTTCAACTTTATTGAAGTATAAAAGTGATTGTTTGATCTAATTTTCTGGTTCCACCACCTGGCTCACTTACTTTAATTTCACCAATAGTTACAGTTGTTCCTGGCTGGCATCTTTTGATTAATGCAGATGCACCACCTGAGAATCTTGCACCAGTTACTTCTTCAAAGTCTGGTTCATCAAAACCCTTTCCAGTACATATAACATAGAATGATACTACATTGAATTTAATACCATCATAAACGAAGTCTCTTAAATCGGCAATCACACCTTGTTGTGCCCTAAATACACTTGCAGCCATATTACCACCAGCACTACCGCCCACAATCGCAATTGGATCTGGTACTCTTTTAACAGGTATGGTGACTTTACTTACTGACTTACCATCATTCACATTTAAAGTAACCGCACCTAATTGAGTACAGTTCACCATATATTGACCTGGACCTGTTTTTCTTACAGAAGCCGCACCGCTTTCTACAGTCACATTCACTTTTTCTGCACCACCTCCACCAGTTACACTTAATGGATTGTCTAAGCCTTTATAAAATACTCTAGTCTTATCTGTAGATACCACTAAACCTGTAGGAGTTCCAACGGTATACTTTACTTCTTTCTCTACTACAGCTGTTTCACCATTTGGTTTCAAGAAAGATATTCTTACACGCTTACTATTTAATCCTGGGGCACCAGCTACTGTTTTATAAATAGCAGTTCCATCTGGACCCAAAGGTAATACAGCACCATCAATACTTATTGTTGGTTTTGCAGCACTACTAAAAGCACCCACACCTGCAGTAATTTCTAATGCTTCTCCAGACATTAAATACTGTGAACTTGAAGAAGCAAAAGCATTAAACTGATCATACACCAATTCTACTTCACCAATTTCTTTATGACAATATTCCATTACCTGAGACTCACTGTTTCTGATATCATTTTGAAATTTTGTCAAAATAGTCACCGCAGCAATTGGAGGTGTCATATTAAAATAAGCATATGCCCAATTGTTTTTCCCTGCTAAACTTGAAGTTTTAGGGATGGATAAATCCAAAGGCAAAGTAGGAATAATATCTTTTGCAATACCTGGATCTATAGCTGCTAATTTATTTTTGTACTCTGTTAATCTGTTCAATAATTCTGTACCTCTATTTGGAGTTGCACCTTTTAAAAAGAATCTTGTTGTAGAACTTAAATCATGATCATTATACTCTTCTACACCATCTTTAATTTTCAAACCAGCTTCTTGTTTTACGCCAGACTTTAAAGATTCTACATAATTATAAATTTCATCTGAAAGTTTTTGCGCCTCTGCTGCTTTAGGAGCCCAAATAGCTGCTTTCTCTGCAGTTTTAGGATCTTCTAATTTATTTTGTAGCGATTTGATAATGTCTGTATTCTTTTTTTGAATAATCACATTTGCATTAGTCAAACTTTGTTCTATAGTTTTAAATGCATTCAAAATCTCGCTAGATACATTTAATGCCAACAATGCAGTCAACACCAAATACATAATGTTGATCATTTTCTGCCTCGGCTCCTTAGGTAATGACATGTATACTAGTTTTTAAAATGATTTTTTATTTACTTCTTTAATTAACGTCCTTGCATAGCATTTAACATATTGCCATAGATCTGATTCAACTTTGTTAAGTTGTCAGCTAAAATAGCAATTTGCTCTTTTGCTCTTACAGCATCTGCTGCAGAACTTGACATGGCGTTAGAAGCTTCAGATAATTTTCCATAGTAGTTATTCATCGCTTCCATAGTTTTAGTCATGGTCACAAATTGGTCGTTTAAATTCTTAACGCCATCTGAAGCCGAAGCAAAACTTCCTAGATTATTCGCTACGCTTGCTACTGAATCTTTTACAGTACCTAAAGCAATTGCAGCATCTTTTGTATTTGCAGTGAAGTCTTTACTTGATTTAGCCATCTCAGACAAATCACCCAAATACATTGCTGTATCATTTAATTTTTCAAAACTTGCACTTAATTTTTTGAAAGCAGCTTCATCTAATTTTGC
>CAZXWT010000173.1:0-3016 GCA_964644475.1 uncultured Sediminibacterium sp.
CAAAATGCGGGTAATTACGGACTTCAACATATAGGTGTTCAAGTAGGTGGTTATATGGATTTTTTATCTGCGCAATTAGCAAATAAAATTCTTGGAAATAATCTCCATCAAAATGTATATGAATTACATTTTCCTGCAAGTCATTTTGAATTTGAAGAAGATGGTTGTATAGCCATCACAGGTGCTAATTTTATTCCGGTTATTAATGAAAAAAGTATTGCAATGCATGAAATAGTAGAGATTAAAAAAGGAGATATTTTGCAATTTCTACAACCCATGCATGGAAGGATTGCTTATATGGCCATGTCCTACACTAATTCCAAAACAAGTAAAGTGAATGCAACATTCATTGAACAAATAGATAGCCTACTATTCACCCCTGCCCCAATCCGTTTTATCCCCGGACCAGCTTGGAACGATTTAGAACCCTCATCCATTCAAACACTACTTCATCAGACATTTCACACTACTTTACAATCTAATAGAATGGGTTTTCAATTAGAGGGACCTACACTGGCTACTATAGAAAAGAAATCATATTTATCAGCCGGAGTAACAAGAGGTACAATGCAATTACTCCCCAATGGTCAAATCATTATTTTAATGGCAGATCATCAAACCATTGGCGGCTATCCTAATCTAGGTCAAATAATTTTGGTAGATTTACCTAGGCTAGCACAAATGATGCATCAAACGCCTATTCATTTTAGATTATGTAATGTATCTACCGCACATGAACAATACCAATTCATACAAACACAATTTACAAATTGATCTGAATTGCGACATGGGGGAAGGCATGGACAATGAATTGGAAATAATGCCTTTTATCAGCAGTGCCAATATTGCTTGTGGATTTCATGCAGGCAACGAATACACCATCAAGAAAACAATAGAAATCGCTTTAGAACATCATGTTGCAATAGGTGCACATCCAGGATATGATGACCCAGAAAATTTTGGAAGAATTTCACAAGCTATTTCAGTCTTAGATTTAGCAGAATTAATCAATGAACAAATATATTTATTTGAAAAAATCGCTACTCCAATGGGCGCCAGTATTCATCATGTAAAATTACATGGTGCATTGTATAACGATTGTGCAAAAGATGCAACACTTAGTAAGATTTTTATTCAAACACTTCAAGCTATTTATCCTGAAATATATATTTATGGGTTAAGTGAAAGCCATACAATTCAACAAGCTATAATACTTGGGCAACCCTATATGCAAGAAGTATTTGCAGATAGGACTTATCAAAAAGATGGCAGCCTTACCCCAAGACATATGCAATATGCTTTAATCAATAATATTGAAGATGCTTGCAAACAAGCACTTGATTTGGTATTACATAAAAAAGTAAAAACAGTACAAGATCAAATAATTAAATTGCCGGCAGATACAATTTGTATTCATGGTGATGGATACCACGCAGTTGAAATGGCTAAAGCAATTTATTCTACATTAAAAGATAATTCCATTGAAATCAAATACCCCCAGTAAAAATAATATTGGTATTAGTTTAGGCGCTGCATTCTTAATGGCCAACTCTTCTATAGGACCAGGATTTTTAACACAGACTTCTTTTTATACAGAACAACTTTTAACAAGCTTTGGTTTTGTAATTATTATATCCATTATTTTAGATTTTGGCGCTCAAATTAATATTTGGAGAGCCATAACATTAAGTGGAATGCGTGCTCAAGAAATAGCGAATCAATTATTACCAGGTTTAGGCAGCTTCTTAAGCGTCTTGGTAGTATTAGGTGGATTTGCTTTTAATATTGGCAATATTGCAGGTTGTGGCTTGGCATTAAATATTTTAACGGGTATATCTTTTGCAAAAGGCGCTATCATAAGTGGTATTGTAGCTATTGCAATTTTCTGGTTACAGGAAGTAGGCAAAATGTTGGATCAATTAACTAAGTTTTTGGGCATTTTCAAAATTGGATTAACCCTCATTATTGTATACGCTGCCCACCCACCTATTCTAGAAGCTGTACATCATAGTTTTATTCCAGAAAAAATATCTTGGATTGCTATTGTCACGATTGTAGGGGGGACTGTTGGAGGTTATATTACTTTCTCAGGTGCACATAGATTAATAGATGCAGGCATCACTGGACCAGACCAAATTAGTTTTGTAACCAAGAGTGCTAGCAGAGGTATTTTAATATCTTCTTTAATGCGTTTTATTTTATTTCTTGCTGCAGTAGGCGTAGTTACTAAAGGTGTTCAATTAGATGCCAATAACCCTGCTGCAACCGTGTTTGCTACAGCAGGTGGAAGATGGGGTTTATTTATTTTTGGTATGGTACTTTGGAGCGCTGCCATTAGTTCTGTAGTGGGTGCTTCTTATACCTCTTATACATTCATTAAGCACTTACAAAATAAATGGATTCAACAAGAACGTTTAATGATTAGCATTTTTATTGTAGCTTCTACTTGTATTTTTGTAGCCGTTGGAAAACCAAAAGACTTGTTATTAATGGCAGGCTTAGTAAATGGTTTCATACTTCCTATTGCATTGGCTGTAATGTTGATTGCAAGCAGAAAACTGACTGTATTGAAACAATTCAAATACCCATTATGGATTGAAACTGCTGGGTGGATTGTAGTGTTAGTAATGGGAGGCATGAGTGTTTTTGCACTCATTGATAAATTTGCTTAATGCTTTTATTTATCTACTGGCTCGTTTTCTAGCATTTCTAATTTCTTCTCTTTTGGCTTAAATCCAAAATTATAACGGAAGTTAATACCGTATCTTCTTGTGTCATTTTCTCTATAACCATTAGATCTAATACTACCCTGGTTTAAAACAAATGTATTGTTGTTGGTAAAGAAAATATCATTGGCACTCAAGGTAACAGTCAATTTTTTATTTAAAAACTGTCTATTGATAGTGGCATTTAATTGCCCAAAATTTTCTAATTCATAAAACTGTTGCTGTCCATTGGTTCTCCAAAAACCATTAATGGCAATGGTAGATCTTGTATCTAATTTCAATGACTGAAA
>CAZXWT010000174.1:0-2990 GCA_964644475.1 uncultured Sediminibacterium sp.
TTCCAAGTATCAGAAGATTAGTAGAACTAAAACTTCAATATAACAAAGTCCCGCCTTCGAGCGGGACTTTTGTTTTTACACCTATCAAGCCTGATTCCCATCATTTGCAATTATCTTTGTAATATGCGTGAGAATTTAAGTACTTGGAATGATACCATTGTTGCATTAGCAACTGCACCAGGATTGGGTGCCATTGCTGTAATTAGACTCAGTGGTAAAGAGGCAATAGCAATTACTCATAAAGTATTCTCTAAGAAATCTATTCTTACAGCGCCAACCCATACAGTACATTTTGGAAAATTATTGGATGGGACTGCTGTGATAGATGAAGTGGTAGCAACAATTTATCGCGCACCAAAATCTTATACTGGAGAAGAAGTAGTGGAAATTTCTTGTCATGGTTCTCCGCATATACAAGATTTGATTTTACAATTATTGATGCAACAAGGTGCTCGAATGGCAAAACCAGGTGAGTTCACACAAAGAGCATTCTTGAATGGCAAATTAGATTTAACGCAAGCAGAAGCAGTTGCAGATCTGATTGCAAGTAATACAGAAGCTGCGAGAAAAACAGCATTGTATAATTTGAAAGGAGGTTTCTCTAACGACCTTCAATTGATGAGAGATAAGCTAATTAAGTTTTCCGCGTTGATTGAATTAGAATTAGACTTCTCACAAGAAGATGTTGCTTTTGCTAATAAAAAAGAATTAGAAATTTTAGTACATCAATTACAAGAAAAAACACAAGCATTATTGGATTCTTTCAAATTAGGCAATGTGATAAAGAATGGTGTTCAGGTAGCTATTGTTGGAAAGCCTAATGCTGGTAAGTCAACTCTACTCAATGCATTATTAAATGAAAATAGAGCATTGGTCAGTGATATTCCCGGAACTACCAGAGATACGGTAGAAGAGTATTTAAATATAGAAGGGGTATTGTATAAATTAATTGATACAGCAGGTATTAGAACTGGTACAGAAGATAGTATCGAGCAAATGGGTATTGAGAAAAGTAGAGAGAAAATCGAAGCTGCAGATATAGTAATTGCACTTTTTGATATCAATGAAGCTTCTCATGCGCAAATCGGTGAATGGACCAAAGATGTACCTGCAGATAAATTAATTCTTGTAGCAAATAAAATAGATCAATTAAAAGATGCTTCTATTTTGAATGAGCCATTTATGAAAGGCGTGGTATCCATCGCAGCCAAAGACAAACAAAATATAGAGGCATTAAAAAAAGTACTAACAAGTAAAGCGGTTGGCACTGGTTTGAATAAAGAAGGTACTATTGTAACCAATGCAAGACATGTAGAGTCTTTAAAAAGATTACTATATGCTTTAAATGATGTAGATATGGGATTGCAAAACGAAGTGACTGGGGATTTATTAGCATTAGATATTCGACAAGCATTACATTACTTGGGAACCATTACAGGACAAATCACCAATGAAGATCAGTTAGATTTTATCTTCTCTAAATTTTGCATTGGCAAATAAAAAAAATAAAATGACTTCATTGTTTGAAACTATAATTCAAGAACAAGGATTGGTGATATTAGATGGCGCATTGGCAACTGAATTAGAAAAAAGAGGGGCTAATTTGAATCATGCTTTATGGTCGGCCAAATTATTGACCGAAGATCCAAAGCTTATAAAAAAAGTACATGAGCATTATTTGCAAGTTGGTGCAAATGTAATATCTACAGCAAGTTATCAAGCTAGTTTTCTGGGTTTTGAAAAACAAGGTTATACAAAAGAAGAGGCCATGCATTTTTTACAATATAGTGTTGAACTTGCCTTGAGTGCAAGAGAAGATTATTTGCAAAGTTTAGGTCATTCATTGTCAGTGAGTCCATTAATTGCGGCTTCTATTGGTCCCTATGGAGCAGCGCTAGCAGACGGCTCAGAATATACTGGATATACAAATGTTTCTCTAGAAAACTTAATGGCTTTTCATGAAGAAAGACTTGTTGTTTTAGCAAATACAAAAGCAGATATATTAGCTTTTGAAACAATCCCTTGTATAGATGAAGCAGTGGCTATAAAAGAACTTTTAAAAAAGCATTCTTCAAAACAAGCTTGGATTAGTTTTAGTTGTAAAGATGCTACTCGTTTAAGTAGTGGAGAACTCTTTGAAGATGCAGTAAAAGTTTTAGAAGATGCTGATGAAATTATTGGAGTAGGGGTTAATTGTACAGCACCTGAATATATTTTATCTCTAATTCAAATTGCACAACCAATAACAAAAAAGACCATTTTGGTTTATCCTAATAAAGGAGAAACTTATAATCCCATTGATAAAGTATGGGAAACCAAAAGCCACTGTGACAATAATTTTATTGATCAAGCCAGTATCTGGTTAAATGCTGGTGCAAAAGCAATTGGAGGATGTTGCAGAACAAGTCCAGAAGATATAAGCCGTTTAGTGGAGCTTAAATACCAAGAATAAAAATGAAAAACGTATTTCTATATTTATTTGCTTATTTAATTTCTATTAATCATATTGAAGCACAAACTAAAGTTCCGGTTTTTGTTTCAGGAAAAGAAGGGTACGCAAGTTTTAGAATTCCATCCATCATTCAGTTGCCCAATAAGAAAATTATTGCATTTGCAGAAGGAAGGGTTAATGGTGCTGGAGATTTTGGACATGTGAATATTGTAATGAAGACAAGTGTAGATGGAGGTAAATCTTGGTCTGCATTAGAAAAAATTGTCAGCTTTGGTATTTTACAAGCAGGGAATGCAGCTCCTGTGGTAGACCTATTGGATCCACAATATCCTCAAGGAAAGATCTTTTTGTTTTACAATACCGGGAATGTAAATGAAGGTCAATTAAGACAAGGTAAGGGTATTAGAGAAGTCTGGTATATTAGTTCTGTAGATAATGGAGATAGCTGGACAACACCAGTTAATATTACTAGTCAAGTACATTTTCCAAATGGCACCATTGATGGAAGGGTATATCAAAATAAAGAGGATTGGAGAAC
>CAZXWT010000175.1:0-2965 GCA_964644475.1 uncultured Sediminibacterium sp.
TTTTTTCATAGATCCTTTTTAATTGGATTCAAATATAATTTATAAGTCTCATTTTATACAAAAATCAATGCCGGTTGAGTACCTTTGCTCTAGTGAGAAAAAATAAACAAGCCCCTATTTTAGAAAAAGTATTGATTGAAGACTATGCTGCAGAAGGCAAGTCTTTGGCGCGTGTTGACGGAAAAGTGATTTTTGTTGAAGGAGCCGTGCCAGGAGATGTTGTAGACATTCAATTGCAAAAAAATAAAGCCGATTGGGCAGAAGGCTTTGCAAAAACATTTCATAGTTATTCTGCTAATAGAGTAAAACCATTTTGCGAACATTTTGGTGTTTGTGGTGGTTGTCAATGGCAGATGTTACCTTATGCGCAACAGTTGCAATACAAGCATAAGCAGGTGGTAGATAATTTAACAAGAATTGCCAAAGTGGCTTTACCAGAGATACCAGCTATTTTAGGAGCAACACCAACGGAAGGCTATAGAAATAAAGTGGAGTATACTTTTGCCACAGAAAAATTTATTCCTTTTGAAGCTTTTAGAGAAATGAAAGCTGCAGGAACCTTGCCAGAGAAATCAGTGGGAGCAGGCGGATTCCATGCAAGAGGGTTTTTTGAAAAAGTGGTAGAGATAGATACATGTCATTTGCAAGAAGAGCCTACCAACTTAATGCGTAAAGCAGTAGCTAATTTTGCCGTACAAAATGAAATGCCTTTTTACAATATCAAACAACACGTGGGTTGGTTGAGAAATATGTTTGTAAGAAATACAACGCAGGGAGAGTGGATGGTGAATATCATTTTAGGATACGAAGACAAAGAAAAAAGAGAGGCTCTACTTAATTTGTTATTAAAAGACTTTCCTCAAATCACTACGCTTTTATACACTATTAATACCAAGCGTAATGATAGTATGCAAGACCTAGTGCCACAAGTATATTTTGGAAATGGCTATATCACAGAAAAATTAGAAGACTTTCAATTTAAAATAAGTCCTAAATCATTTTTTCAAACCAATTCTTATCAAGCAACCAAATTGTATCAGGTTACAAGAGATTTTGCAGAATTAACTGGCAAAGAAGTGGTGTATGATTTATACTGTGGTACAGGTAGTATTGGAATATTTTGTAGTAAACAAGCTAAAAAGATAGTCGGCGTTGAAGTAGTTGCAGACGCTATTGAAGACGCTAAAATAAATGCAGCGATCAATGGATTAAACGATACCGCTTTTTTTGCAGGAGATGTAATTGATATTTGTGATGATGCATTTTTTGAAGCGCATGGAAAACCGGACGTCATTATTACAGATCCTCCAAGAGCAGGTATGCATGAAAAACTAGTACGTAAATTATTAGAGATGGAAGCACCTACCATTGTTTATGTGAGCTGTAATCCAGCAACACAGGCAAGGGATTTGGCCTTATTAGATGAAAAATACAAAGTGACTAAAATACAACCAGTAGATATGTTTCCGCATACATTACATATTGAAAATGTTGTTCAATTAAAAAGAAAATAAACAATGACGCAGTTTAGACCAACACGTTTTGAAGTATTACCTACTATTGTTAAAAACTTATTAATCATCAATGGATTATTGTTTTTAGCACAAAACACTTTTGGAGGACCAACTAGTAGTTTTTCTTTTGAAGATTATTTGGCCCTTCATGCATGGCAAAGTGAATTATTTAGACCTTGGCAATTGATCACTCACATGTTTCTGCATGGAGACTTTGGACATATATTTGGAAACATGTTGGCGCTATGGATGTTTGGATCTATTTTAGAAAATCTTTGGGGACCTCAACGTTTTTTATTGTTTTATTTATTGTGTGGCGTAGGCGCAGCAGTAATTCATTTAGCTATTTTATCTTTTGAGTTAATGCCATTGATTCATCAGTATAAAGAAATAGTCACTTCTAATTATGTTCACGATGCGATGTATGAAAAGTTCATGATGTATTATGATAAAAAGGTAAATGTGGCTACACTAGGCGCTAGTGGTGCTGTATTTGGTATACTTATTGCCTTTGTGTACTTGTTTCCTAATACCTATATCTATATTTATTTCTTATTCCCCATAAAAGCAAAATGGTTGGGTATATTGTATTTTTCATACGAATTGATCTTTGCTATTAGAAATTCAGCGGGAGACAATGTAGCAAGATGGGCACATGTGGGTGGCGCAGTGATTGGTTTTATTTTGGTCTATATATGGAACCGAAAAAATAGAAAGACATTTTATTAATAAAGCATTTTAAATGAGCGATCAATCAAATAAGCCTTTGTGGGGAGCAGATAATAATGCACTAGTGGCATTGCTTGCAGTGAACTTAGTTATTGCAGTGGCTTTTGTGTTTATGAAAGTGACTTATTATTTAGAAGGCTTTCCTGCGATTGATTTTGAAAACGAAATTTATCAGTATGTTATTTTAATGCCTTCAAAATTAAAACAGGCTTCTTGGACTTTTTTAACTTTCAATTGGACACACGATAATTTTTGGACCCTATTCACCAATCTATTTTGGTTATTTGTTTTTGGCAATATTTTACAAAATGTACAATCCAATAAACACTTATTTCCCATTTATTTATATAGTGGAATAGTAGCAGCTACTAGTTATGTTTTACATAATGGACAGGAACCTTTGATTGGCGCCCAAACCAGTGTATTGGCTATTGCATTGGCATCATTAGTAATTGCTCCAAACTATAAGACCCTCTCTAATATTGGAAAAGGGATACCTACTTGGTTATTAGGTCTTGTATACTTAATTATAACGGGACTATCATTAACACAGATATCTGTTCAAGAAAGCTTATCTATATTATTGGGGGGATTAAGTGGATTATTCTATGCTTTTTTATTAAAAAAAGAAATAGATTTAGGTGCATGGATGCATCATTTATTAAGATCCATCAATAATAGTTTAACACCTAAAAGTTAATGGCTAAAAAAAAGTCAAGGTT
>CAZXWT010000176.1:0-2954 GCA_964644475.1 uncultured Sediminibacterium sp.
AGTGCATATAAGTACGTACAAAAAGGTGTTGCTATTAATAATACTTTTGAAACAAAGTGGAGCTTCCCTTTTATGATGATGGGAGATGTTTTGCTTGCACAAAAGAAATATGAAAAAGCAATTGAAAATTATAAAATTGCAATTCCTTTGGCAATACCTTGGAAGTTTTATAAAGATGTTTTTCAATGTAACTATGGAATTGCATCTGCATATTATAATTTAAATAAAATTGATTCAGCTATATATTATGCAACAGAGGTACAAAAAATGTCCAATACAATAACTTTCACAGAAGGATCCTTAAAAAATAGTTTGTTATTATATTCTTTATATAAAATTAAAAATAACAAAGACAGTGCTTTAAAATATATCGAATTAGCAGAAGAACTTAGAAATACTATTTTTAATAATATTAAGGCTAATGATGCACAAAATATGGCTATTAACGAGGAGGTCAAACAAAGAGAGTTAAAAGAACAAGAAGCTAAACAGAAAAAGATATTAATTATTACTGGAATTTGTGCAATATTGTTGGCGATTGGAATTTACCTAAATGGCAAACGTAAACAAAGAGAGCGCTTACGTCAAATTGAAGAGGAAAGAAAAAATAGTGAATTAAAAGCAGCTAGAGACTTGCAACAAAGTATGTTGCCTAAAGAAAATCCAAAAAGACCTGATTTAGACATAGCAACTTTTATAAGGTCATCCACAGAAGTAGGTGGAGACTATTATGACTTTTTCCCTCAGGTAGATGGATCAATTTTTAGTGTTTGTGGAGATGCCACAGGGCATGGTGTTACTTCAGGTATGATGGTATCAGTGACTAAGGCTGGATTAAATGGCATTAGCCCAGTTAAGCCAAATAAGATATTACAAAGATTAAACGGGGTTGTAAAGAGAATCGACCTTGGAACTTTAAGAATGAGCTTAAATATTGCTGAAATTACGCAAGATGAAGTGTATTTAAGTTCTGCTGCAATGCCTCCTATTTACTTATATAAGGCAGCATCAAATTCTATTGAAGAGTTCATGAATAATGGTTTACCATTAGGAGGCTTAAGGGACGAAGATTTTGCATTAGAAGCTAGAAATTTTGAACCAGGAGACGTTTTAATACAATTATCAGACGGATTACCAGAAGCCCCTAATTCAAAAGGGGAAATGTATGATTACGATAGATTAAGATCATTGATTCAAACTTCTTGTCATTTATCAGCTCAGGAAATTATCAATGTATTAATTCAATCTGTTGATCAATGGATGGAGGGTAAGCATAATCCTGATGATATTACTATTGTTGTAACGAAGAAGAAATAATAATAAACTCAAATTCTAGCATTGAAAAAGCATTTTATAATTATTCTTTCCACTTGTTTATTATATAATCAAGTAAATGCTCAATTTGAACAACGTAAGAAAATAAATGTCAAGGATTCTTTAAATAAAATCGAGCACAAAAGTAAATATCAAGATAAGTATACCATACTAATGAATCTTGGTAAGTATTATCAATATTATAAAGGGGATAGTGCAATAAGTTATTTTGATAAAGCTGCTGAAATAGCTAGAAAAAACAATGATCTTATAAAATTATATGAAACATTAAGTTATATCTCCATCACTGCCAGGCAAACCCTTGGAGACTATCCTTTATCCCTTAGATCAGCAATTGAATCGATGAAAGTTGGGGCTAAAATTAATTACCAAGGTGTGAAAGCATATTGGTATCAACAAAATTTAGCACAAACATATGCCGGGTTAAACAATAAAAAATTGGCTTTAAAATATATCAACGAAACGTGGCCCATTAGCAAAAGATCTGAAAACGATTTTAATTCATTTGAGTTGTCTAGAACCTATTTTTCAATAGGCGAAATCGATTCTAGTTTCAAGTATATTAATAAAAGTTTAGCATTTGAATATGCTAAGCCATTTGAAAAAAGATACACAACAGCTTTTATAGCACTTGCAGATGTATTTAAAGCGAAAGGATTATATGATTCAGCAATATATAATTATAAGATAGCCATTCAACTTACTTTAATCAAATCGGCTAAAAAAGATTACTTAGAGGCAACTTCTGATTTGGCTGATACATATTTTCGTATACTTCAATTAGATTCAGCAATACATTATGGAAATAATGTAATACAATATGCAGAAGATTTTACTTTCAAAGAAGGCGTCTTAAATACTTATGAGGTTTTATATCAGTCTTATAAATCAAAAAAAATTATTGATAGTTCGTATAAGTATTTAGAAAAATATAAACAATTATCTAGTGAACTTCGTAATTCATTCAAAATTAATGAAGCTCAAAATATCGCACTAAGTGAAGTTGAAAAATTAAAAGAGCTTGAAGAAGAGCGTCAGGCGCAACAAAAGAAATTATATATTATAGCATTTAGTTTAATCTCAATTGCGATTGGTCTCTATTTCTATGGAAGAAGAAGACAAACAATTTTGTTTCAAAAAAGTGAAGCAGAAAGAAAAGATAAAGAATTACAGGCAGCAAAAGACTTACAATTAAGTTTGTTACCAAAGAAGAATCCAACTAGAGCTGATTTGGACATCGCAACATTTATTAGATCATCAACAGAAGTTGGTGGGGATTACTATGATTTTGTAATTGAAAAAGATGGTACAATTGTCTCTATTTGTGGCGATGCAACTGGGCATGGTGTGGCATCCGGTATGATGGTTTCAGTAACAAAAGCTGCTTTAAAGGGTATTGGTATTGAACAAGCTGATATCACACTGAAACATTTGAATAATATTGTAAAAGATATCGATTTTGGTAAATTAAGAATGAGCTTAAATATCGCTAAAATTACATCAAGTCAAATTATCTTTTCATCAGCAGCAATGCCTCCTATTTATCTGTTTAATGCAAATAATAAGACGGTAGAGGAGATTACGATTCAAAGCTTACCATTAGGGGGCTTAAGGAATAT
>CAZXWT010000177.1:0-2949 GCA_964644475.1 uncultured Sediminibacterium sp.
AAGTGTTTTTCCAATTATTTTTTTCTGCAACCAAATATTGTAATGAGTAATTGATAGTTTGTAAATCAAAATACAATTCTCTTTCTTTCAAATTTTCTTCATTACCAAATTCCATTCTTTGGTTTCTTTGAAATCCAAGCGTGGCTTTTAGTCTGTCTGCACCAAGCTTAATGGTATTATCTAATGTATATTTTGTGTGTTGGATTTTTTGCATGGGAATAGCAGGCATATTGAAACCTGTACTACCTGATGTTTGTACAAAAGCACCTGTTTCATCTCTATCACCTTCAACAATACCTAAATGCTGATAAAAATTACTAAAAGTAAATTGCGTGCTTCCCCATTTCTTATCTACACCTATATAAGCACTTCCGCTACGCTCATTAAACCTTGAATTAAACACATCACCATCATATTTGTTTTGATAATCACCTGCATCTTTCATGCTGGTATTCACTCCCCAATAGAATCCTTTTTTATTCGTAGCAAAATCAAAATGTCTTCCAAATAGTCCGTTATTGGTTTGATAGTTAGTAAATAGATTTGCTTTTGTAAGACCTTCTGCAACAGGGGCATTAGAAATAATATTAATCACCCCTGCCAATGCATCTGAACCATATATCAAAGATGCCGGCACTTTTAATACCTCTGTTCTTTGCACATTGTACTCATCTATCTCCACTCCATGCTCGTCTCCCCATTGTTGTCCCTCTTGTCGAATACCATCATGCATTACCACAACTCTATTATAACCCAATCCTCTAATAATAGGTTTAGAGATAGCCGGACCTGTAGCTACCTGAGATACACCTGGCACTTTAGACAAGGCGTCTATCAAGTTGGTAGAAACACCTCTGAATAATTCTTCTTTTTTGATAATAGTAACAGGAGTAGGTGTTCTTCTGGAAGAAGTAGCTCTTAAAAAACTGGTCACCATTACATCACCTGCTTCAATCACCGTTGGCTGCAATACAAAATTAAATGTACTTGGTTTTTCTATAGTAAGAGTGGAAACCTGTGTTGCATAACCCATAAAACTAATCTCAGCAACATGTGATCCCTGAGGTAAATTAATTTTATAGAAGCCTTCTTTATTAGTGATGGTTCCCAATTTTAAATCTGAAAAATAAATAGTAGCACCTACTAATTTTTGTCCTGTTTGTTTATCCGTAATTTGACCTTGCACTAAAAACTCTTCAACTGTGTTGGCCCATGTAAATTGTTGCATTAATATAAATGCAAAAAAGAATATTTTTTTCATTGCTTGTCTTTGTAGTGAATAAATAAATCTATGCGATAATATTTACCAAAGACGGTGGACCTCTATTTGATTTTTTTTGTGTAGATCTTGTAGCGGATGCTACATTATAAAATGCATACTGAGTTTCAAATTGTTCAGGTGCATTAATTCGTATGGAGAAATCAAAATAAACGAAGGGAGTTGTAGCTACTTGAAAATCGAATGTGCAATGCAACTTTGTATTCTCTACCTGGTCTACTGGAACGTCTTTATGCACTGCGCAGATGGTAGGATCCAAATGCTTCGCCACCACATCATGCACAATTTGTTGTGGCGTGATGCTAAATGCAAAAACCACTAGCATGGCTAGCGCAATCAATTGTCTGATGGTTTTTGTAAATAACATTTTAATTGTTTAATTCAACTTAAATAGTGACCTAAGTTTTGTATGACAAATTTAGTACAATATTTAATTAATATATCGCAGCCCCAATGGGATGATTCGCTTTAAAGGGATTCCCCATTAATTTAGTCATTGTAGCTGCTAATTGTTTCTGAAAATACTGTGCTTCTTTCGTTTGCTCTCCTATAGCACCTGCTCTTTCTAATCCTGGCCCCATTAATGCAAACCAAATGCTAGAAGCACCTTGTACATCCGCACCATGATCTGTCCAAGCATCTTTAAATCCTCTTCCATGATCGGTGGTCACTAATAAATAAGTATTGTCTTTATAGCCTGGTGTGCTTTGTACCCAATTCCATATCTGTGCAATCCATGCATCTACCTGATGTGCTGCATCTAAATAATCTCTGTAATGTGCATGATGCGCCCACTCATCAGTTTCACCATAACTAATATATAAAGCCTTTGGTTTTTTGGTTTGCAAATAATGCATGGCTTGTTGATGCGTATTCACATCCAAGCATTCAACTTGTTTAAAGGGTTTGTAAGAATCTTGCAATCCTTGGCTAATACTCTTCGCAACCGGATCTTGTAATAATTGTGTAATGGGCTCAAACCCATTGATAACTGGGAATCCAGAAGCTTTTTCATTCAATATTCTATCAAATGCATCCCATGCACCAAATGCTGCTACTTTATTTTTATAGGCAGCTTGCTGATTTAAAAAAGCAAATATATTTTTATGAGGATTAGGAGGATAGTCATTAGAGTTTATCGCACTATCTGGATAGCCTGTTAAAATTTCATTGTATCCAGGATAAGAAAACCAATGCGGATTGGCTACATCTACTTGATTTTTTTTGTATCTATTACCAAATAACATTCCTTTTTTGGCGACATGATTCCAAAAAAAAGGGAGTAGTTTTTTTTGTTGGTCTGATACCGTAGTAGCTCCATACTTATTATATATATAGGCACTGTCTCCCTGGTTAAATTTTTTATTATTGGCCAATGTGCTGTCCATCCCTCCAAAAACTTCCTGCCATCTAAATCCATCGGTAGTGATGATGATTAGGTTGGGAGCTTGGCTTTGAGCATTGGCATTTGTAATTGTTGAGGTTGGTCGTTGCGCAAACAAGGTATTTGCCGAAAGAAAACCTATTAATACAAATAAAGTGCTGATTTTCAATATTTTACAATATAACTGTAGCATTTTATATCATTTAATACTTGAAGTTAATAAACAAATTATTCATTTTCAATGTTTTATTTGGTAGATCTACCAATTTGATCTAATTTTGATGTT
>CAZXWT010000178.1:0-2923 GCA_964644475.1 uncultured Sediminibacterium sp.
TGCGTCTTCTGGAGTTTGTGCAGTTGCTTGTAATGTAATAGCTGCAAGAATTAAGAACATTAATTTCTTCATATATCTGTTTTTAAACAATTTAGTAATGTAATTCAACTAGTGACCACCGCCACCTCTTCTACCACCACCAACAAAGTTTCCTCCGCCGCCACCGCCGCCAATTGAACCAGATCCTCCACCACTATTAAAGCTAGGGGTGCTATTTGATCTTACTGGAGCTGAGTTAAAGTTATTATTGTTGGAAAAACGAGAAGGTCTTTCTAAAGTATTTGAATTATTATTTGTTCTACTGTTATTGTAAGTTGCATTGCTGCTCACAGCTCTTCTAACAAGATTGCTGAAACTATTACTGTTTACATTGTTGCTATTAAAATTTCTAGCGCCATTATTCAAGCCGCCATTTGGTCTAAATCCAGTTCCGTTGATAGATCTATTATTGTTATAACCAGCTAAATTAGTTCTGCTTGGTTGCATTGGTATTCTTTCTCTTAAACGAACTCCATTATTGGGGAAACCAATTCCGCCATAGTAGCCTCCACCATAGAAAATTGGTCTATAAGGATTCCAGTATCCTGCATAGTAAGGGTTCCATCCTAAACCAAAACCAGGTCCACCGAAACCTCCAAAACCCCAAGGACCAAAACCTGTCATCCAAGGATCCCATCCCCATCCTCCAAACCCACCGAACCATGGATCCCAAGCAAGGCTATTCCATCCACCAAACCAAGGATCCCATCCCCAGTTATTCCATCCTCCCCAACCAAAACCTATATTTCCATAACCCCATCTTCCAAAGCCCATTCCATAACCCATAGCAAAACTCATTCTATAGCTTGGGTTATTCCAATAGCCGAAATCGTCAATTGATGACCATCTATTTCTATTAGCAACTTTTAATCTTAAAAATCGATCGTCTTGATAGTTCTGATATTCTTGATATTGTTCTTCTTGTGCTTCAACAGTATTCACCTGAACCTCATTAGCAGTAGCGCTTGTAGGAGAATCGTATAAGTCATCTTTTGCAATGGCAGCAGTAGATTGTTGTAAACTTGTACAGCTGATTTGCAATAAACTAAATGCCAATAAGCCAAAGCTTACAATGCCAAAATGGATGTTAGTTTTTAGATTTTTCATGTTACGATATTTTTGGTTTTTATATGCCCCTGATTTAGCATACTTTTGACAACCTAAAGGTACTAAAGTTTAATATATAGAGCGTTTTTCGTAGATGATTTGTTACTACCTAAAATGTTAATATTTTATCAATTATGGCAAAGGAATTAACGACAAGAGAACAAGACTATTCGCAATGGTACAATGACCTTATTTTAAAAGGAGATTTAGCCGATTATAGCGCAGTGAGAGGTTGTATGGTGATTAAACCATATGGTTATGCTTTATGGGAAAATATGCAACAAACATTAGACAAAATGTTTAAGGACACAGGGCATCAAAATGCTTATTTTCCATTGTTTGTTCCCAAGTCTTTATTTGAGGCAGAAGAAAAAAACGCAGAGGGATTTGCAAAAGAGTGTGCAATTGTAACACATTACCGTTTAAAAACAGATCCAAATAATAAGGGCAAATTAATGGTGGATCCTGAAGCTAAATTAGAAGAAGAGTTAATTGTTCGTCCAACAAGTGAAGCTATTATTTGGAATACCTACAAAACATGGATACAATCTTATAGAGACTTGCCTATTTTGGTAAACCAATGGGCGAATGTAGTGAGATGGGAAATGAGAACAAGATTGTTTTTAAGAACTGCAGAATTTTTATGGCAGGAAGGACACACTGCTCATGCCACTAAAGAAGAAGCCATTGCTGAAACAGAAATGATCTTAGACCTTTATGCAGATTTTGCAGAAAACTGGATGGCTGTGCCAGTGATCAAAGGCGTAAAGACTCCTAATGAAAGATTTGCAGGTGCGGAAGATACCTATTGTATCGAAGCGTTAATGCAAGATGGAAAAGCATTGCAAGCAGGTACATCGCATTTCTTGGGACAAAATTTTGCAAAAGCATTTGATGTTAAGTTTAGCGATAAAACCAATCAATTAGATTATGTATGGGCAACTAGTTGGGGAGTTAGTACAAGATTGATTGGTGGTTTGGTGATGACACATAGTGATGACCAAGGTTTGGTATTGCCTCCTAAAATTGCACCATTACAAGTAGTGATTGTGCCTATCTATAAAGGAGAAGAACAAAAAGCGATGATTGATGCAAAAGTCAACGATTTTATAAAGTCCTTTAAAGCTGCTGGCATTAGAGTGAAATATGATGATTCTGATAATCAAAGACCAGGTTGGAAATTTGCTGAATATGAATTGAAGGGTGTACCAGTGAGAATTGCCATTGGAGCAAGAGATTTGGAAAACAATCAAGTAGAAATTGCTAGAAGAGATACCAAAGAAAAAACAACTGTATCAATGGATGGGTTAACCAATACAGTGAGTGGTTTATTGGAAGAGATTCAAACAAATCTTTTTGATAGAGCAAAAAAATACCGAGACGAACATATTACTAAAGTGGATACCTGGGAGGAATTTGTTCAAATTTTAGATACCAAAGCTGGTTTTGTTTCAGCACATTGGGATGGTAGTCCAGAAACAGAAGAGAAAATCAAAGAAATGACTAAAGCAACTATTCGTTGTATCCCATTGAATAATGTGCAAGAAGCAGGTAAATGCATTTTAACTGGTAATCCTTCTACTCAAAGAGTATTGTTTGCTAGAGCCTATTAATGTTTTCTACTAATGGGCTTAAAACAAAAACCTATTCCTGCTGCACTCACTCCTTTTTTAGAAGGTAAGGTTTTATTATTAGATAAGCCTATTGGTTGGACCTCATTTAATATGGTTCAAAAAGTACGTTATTTAACCAGAGTCACTAAGGTTGGGCATGCAGG
>CAZXWT010000179.1:0-2920 GCA_964644475.1 uncultured Sediminibacterium sp.
CTTTGTGGTATTGCATTTTTAGCAGGTTTTGTAGATGCTATTGTGGGTGGAGGTGGTTTAATTCAAACTCCAGCAGGTTTGATTATGTTCCCTAATGAACCAGTGGCCCGCGTAATTGGTTCTTTGAAGATTCCTAGTTTTACTGGAACATTTTTTGCAGCCAAACAATATCTTAAAAAAGCCCCCATTCCATTTGTAAGATTACTATTATTTACAAGCATTGCTCTTGCAGCTGCTTTCACTGGTTCATATTGTTTAACATTGGTGAGCAACCAATTTATCAAGCCTGTGATTTTCTTTGTTTTGGTGGCAATTGCTATATACACATATACAAAAAAGGACTTAGGGCTTTCAAGCATTGTTAAAGAAACCTATTTCCCATGGTATAAGGGAGCTATTATTTGTTTATTGATTGGATTTTATGATGGTTTTATTGGACCTGGAGCTGGTAGTTTATTGGTATTAGCTTTTATTAGTTGGCTTGGATTTGATTTCTTACAAGCCAATGCACATGCCAAAGTGGTGAATCTTGCAACCAATCTTGGATCCATTGTACTATTTATGTTAAAAGGCTCTATAATGTGGAGCATTGCTATACCCATGGCAATTTGTAATGCAATGGGTGGTTTTTTAGGATCAAAGATGGCTATTTCAAAGGGCAATAAATTTATAAGAACATTTTTCTTAATGGTCATCATTGCAACTTTATGCAGATTGGGTTATGATGTATTTTTGCATTAATTTTAAACCATGCAACTAAGCTTTGAACAGTCTAAGAATTTAAAAGCCTCTGTATATACATTGATTATATGTGCAGCATTGGCGTTTATATTCATCATGGTACAATGGCAACAAACTGCAGCAACAATTACTCCACCCGAACCACAATTTATGGAAGTGAATTTGGGTAATAGTGAAACTGGCGAAGGAACTATCCCCCCTTTAAGTAAAGATGCTCCTGCACCAGAAGTGGGTGCCAATAAATTTTCAAAGGCAAGCGCGAACAATCAATCCATTAAAGTTAACAATGGAGTATCTGATGAAAATGACGAAAGCATCGCATCTAAGAATAATAAAAATATCAAAGCAAGTCCATTACCCACCAATGCGAAACCAAAAGCAGTAATGGGTAAGTATGCTGGAGGAAATGGCAAAGGCGGAAATAATCAAGATAGCTATAACAATATTAAAGATCAGGGTATTGCAGGAGGCAAAGGTGATCAAGGCGTTGCCAATGGAAGCATAAATGGTAATACCTATACTGGAAACGGTGGTCCATTTGTAACCAAAGGTGACAGAAAAATTACCAAAGCCTATTCATTTAATGGTGATGTTGAACCTGCAACCATATATGCAGAAATTGAAGTAAGCCCCAATGGTCAAGGTAGATTCATTCAAATTACAAGAGGATCTTCTTCTAATGATTCAAAATACAAAAGAGCCATTATTGAATATTTAACAAAAATCAATTTCAATACAAGCGATCATAGTTCTACTGTTACTGTGAAATTCAAATTCGAAGTGAACAATTAATTTTATGTCCACTTATCAAGACACTTTAGATTATTTATATGCCAAATTACCTATGTACAATAGGATTGGCGCAGCTGCTATTAAAAATAATTTAGACAATACTTTAGCCATTTGTGAACACCTAGGCAATCCAGAAAAAAAGTATCCTACTATTCATATCGCAGGTACTAATGGTAAAGGTTCTTCTAGTCATATGCTAGCAAGTATCTTTCAAGCTGCAGGTTATACAACAGGTTTATATACTTCACCTCATTTATATGATTTTAGAGAGAGAATAAAAGTAAATGGGCAAATGTGTCCTGAAAGTTTTGTTACTGAATTTACCAATAAGGTGAAACCTATAATCGAAACAATTGAACCAAGTTTTTTTGAAATTACCGTAGGCATGGCTTTTGAATATTTTGCGCAAGAACAATGTGATATTGCCATCATTGAAACTGGTTTAGGTGGAAGATTGGATAGCACCAATGTGATTCAACCCATACTTAGTTTAATCACCAATATTGGATGGGATCATATGGCGCTTTTGGGCAATACATTACCGGCAATTGCTACTGAGAAAGCAGGCATTATAAAAAAAGACACCCCTATCGTAATAAGTGAAGTAATCGACGAAACAAAATTGGTTTTTGAAAATGCTGCTTCTAAACAAAATGCACCCATATATTTTGCGGAAGATTTTTTACAATTCAAATCTTACACTAATCACTGGACCACTGCACATTTTGAGTATGATACAGTAGCCGTTGACTGCGATTTGCCAGGAAAATACCAATACAAAAATATTCGAGGTGTTTTACAATGTATTCATTTGCTAAAATCAATGGGATGGAAATTAGAGGAAGCTTCTATACAAAAAGGGTTTACTCAAATTAAATCAAGTACAGGCTTAATGGGTAGATGGGAATGTTTACAAGAAAGTCCTAAATTATTTTTAGATGTTGCCCATAATGAACATGGAATGCATGCATTATTGGAACAACTAGCTACACTTGAATACCAACAATTACATATCATTACTGGTATGGTAAAAGATAAAGATGTGGATGCAGTATTGGGATTATTGCCTAGAGATGCTCGATTTTATTTTAGTAATGCGCATATACCAAGAGCTATGCCTGCTGTAGAAGTGGCAGAAAAAGCAAAAGCTATTGGTATTAATGGATCAGTTTTTGAAAATGTCAACGAAGCTATTATTGCAGCCAATAAAAATGCCCATCCAAATGATTTAATCATTGTAATGGGCAGTATATTTTTAGTTGCAGAGGTGAATAGATAACTACCAACCTTTCTCTTCTCTTAATGTAGTGATATGAGCCACATGATGTTTGCCATGCCATGCATATACAGCAAATAAATCCCACAAACTCACTTCTGCATTTCTACC
>CAZXWT010000180.1:0-2911 GCA_964644475.1 uncultured Sediminibacterium sp.
TTTATGCCAATCAATATATTGCCCTAGAGGATATCCATACAGAGCATATAAGAAAAAATCAAGCAATACTATTATTGAGTAATATTGAAACAGAAGCGCGTAACAAAGACTTGCTTATCACTAAAACTAAACTAGAGAAAGAAAGGGCAGACAAAAAAGCTCAGCAGATTTTTTTATGGGCCAGTGTTATAATAATCATTATGGCTAGCATAAGTTTGGTGATACTCATGTATAGCAATATTCAGAAAAGTAAGAGTAAGAAGGTTATCGAAAAAAAGAATGAAGAAAACGAACTATTATTAAAAGAATTACATCATCGAGTGAAGAATAATTTACAAGTTATTTACTCCTTAATCAATTTGCAAAAAAGAAGAATGGAAGGACCTGAGCTAAATCAATCCTTATCCATGGTGCAAAATAGAATCAAAACAATGTCTTTGGTGCACCAAAACTTACATGAGCATGATAATTTGAAAGATGTTAATTTAAATGCTTATATCAAAACCATAGCGGACTATCTGGGTACTTTATATTTAACAGATGAAAAAAAGATTGATGTTATAGTAGAAGTAGATGAAAGTATAGAGCTGATCATGGATAAATCAATTACCATAGGTCTTTTAATCAATGAAATCATGTCCAATAGCCTTAAGTACGCTTTTAAATCAAGTAATACAGGCCAAATAAGTATCTGCATTCAAAAGCATCAAAATGGATATCAAATGAAGATAAGTGACAATGGCACTGGATTTAATGAAGAAGAAATAAAAAAGAAGAGTTTGGGAATGTACCTTATTGAAAACCTAGTTAAACAGATTCAAGGCAAATACGAATTAGAAAATATTGATGGAACTACTTATACTATATACTTTAAAGCTTAATTGATATGAAAAATAGAAAAATATTGATTCTTGAAGATGAACTCATTGTAGGTTTAGATCTTCAAGAAATACTGATTCATGAAGGATATAAAACCAATTTGGTTAACTCCTTTGATGAGGGAATGTTGGAGTTAACGACTTTTCAACCTACGCTAGTTTTATGTGATATTAATTTAAATGGTAAAAATAATGGCATCGACTTTGCCAAAGAAGTGAATAAACTCTACCCGTTTACTGAAATTATATTTATCACTAGTTATACCAGTGTAAAATATACAGAGGAAGCAGAAGAAACCAGACCATTGGATTATATTGTTAAACCATGGAATGAGGAACAAATTAAAGTGGCATTAAGAAGGGCTTTTAAATATATCGATTCCAAAAAAGACAATATGAATTTAATGGGTGAATTAAGCCCTTCCGAATACAGAATACTAAGTTTAATTGCCGAGCAAAAAACAAGTAAGGAAATTGGTCAGGAATTATTTATCTCTGAGAAAACGGTCAGAAACCATCGTTATAATATTAGTAAAAAATTAAACTTAGATAATAACAATAATAATTTATTAAAATGGGCCATAGCTAATTTTAGTAAAGCATAAGGCATAGGCCCTATGATAAAGGAACTATTATTTAGTTTATTTACTATATCTTATCATTTATGAGATTCACATATCTATATATAATTTTATTAGTTGTTATTGGTGCTTGCTCAAAGAGCATCAATCAAGTTGACTATGCCAAAACAATGCTATCAGGCAAAACCTGGTATTTAGATTATACCATTACTAATAATCAAACAAAATCTTTTATTGGCAAGAGCACTTATTTTATTCAGTTTACAGAAACTGGGAAAACGAATGATTCAGATGGGATTGTAGGTGCATTCGCAGTTGAATCAACTAATAACCAATTGGTTTTATCTATCAAAGCCTCTACCCCATCAGGAAGTCCAGCTAATTATAGTTATTCTATTGAGCAAATTGGTTACGATAAATTTATAGTGAACTACATGCAAGACAATACTAGTATTAAAAAAATATTTAGCACTACGCATTAATGAAATACAAGTTGCTAGCAATATTACTATGCTTTGTCTTGGGTTTTACTAAATCTAACGCTCAATCACTATCAGTTCAAATCAATAGTATAGAAAGCCTTCCTGCGATGACTACTAGTAGTCTTCCTTTTCAGGTTGAAAGTATTGCCAATTGTTTATATATAGCGAATGGATTGGTAATTTATAAACCTTTGCCTGCAACATCAAACAACTCGACAGCCTGCTCTGTACCTATTGAATATGATCATTACGGATTAAAAATATTTCCTCAACCTATTGGAAATAGTCCACGCATTCAGTTAACTAATTCAAGTAATCCAAATACGCTATTCAGTATAAAATTCTATTCTATCGAAGGCAGATTGGTTTTAAATACCAATAAGCTTGGCTTTGAATTATCTCAAAGCGCTATCATCAATACCAGTAAACTCATGCCAGGAAATTATGTGGTACAAGTTGTTTCTGAAAACTCCATTGATGTAATTCAAGTCATCAAACAAGATTAATGATTGTGAGATATTATTTTTTATGTAGTTTTTGTATTTGCTGCAATTTGCTCTTTGCGCAAAAAATACCTACAAGTATTCCCTTTCAGGGGATTGCTAAAGACTTTAATGGCTCTCCTGTTATTGAAAGAAAAATATACCTTCAAACTAACTTAATTTCAGGAAGCATTAATGGGAAATCAATATACACTGAAGAACATGAAACAACCACAGATGCCATTGGTGTATTCTCAGTGCAAATTGGACAAGGTAAAAAAACACAAGGTATAATTAATTCCTTGACCGAGATTGCCTGGGATCAAGGACCCTATTTTTTAGGTATTCAACTAGCGATCACTCCAAGTGCTCCATTACAGAATTGGCAATACCAAAATAATTGGACCAATATGGGCACTACTAGCTTAGGAATTGTACCCTATGCTTTTTATGCAATGCAGACTAGTGGACTGGAAAAGAAATTAAAT
>CAZXWT010000181.1:0-2892 GCA_964644475.1 uncultured Sediminibacterium sp.
GTATATCAATAAGCAATGGTATAGTTTAACTGCAAAAGCAGGAACTTATAACGACGCAGATCCAATTGGTGTATTAGATGTAACCATTTTATCTAATAATATTTTAGCACCTATTTTTAATATTCAAGATCAAAGAACAGACAAAAGAATTGATTTTGTAGGAGGAATTCGTGGATTGGGAGAACTAGAAAAAAGAGTGGATAGCGGAGAGATGGCCATTGCGTTTAGTTTATACCCAGTAACTATCGATCAATTGTTCAACATTGCAGATGCTGGTGAAGTAATGCCACCAAAAAGTACATGGTTTGAACCTAAATTGAGAGACGGATTATTGACTCACTTGATTTACTAAAAATTTGAATTTTATTAACTAAAACCCGACTATTGGTCGGGTTTTTTTTGTATTTTGTTAGTCAATTTGCTTGACCATGGAAATCAAAAGACTCTTCGATTGTATCGAACATCAATTACAACATTTTCCTCAGGAAGATATGTTGGCTGCAAAAGAAAATGGTGTTTGGAGAAAGTATTCAACTCAAGAAATCGCAACAACTGTTAATCAATTAAGTGCTGGTTTATTATCACTTGGATTGTCTGGAAATAATTTTACTCCAGAAGGAAGTGATAAGATTGCAGTGATTAGTTCTAATAGACCAGAATGGTTAATTGCAGATATGGCTGCACAGCAAATTGGTGTAATCTGGGTACCAGTTTATCCAACCACTAACCCACTCGAATTAAAATTCATCTTGAACGATGCTTCTGTTCAATACATGTTTGCAAGTAATCAAGAGTTGTATGACAAAGTAATGTCCATCAAAGCAGAAGTACCTTGTTTAAAAGAAGTATATACATTTGATCATATTACTGGTGCGAAACATTGGAGTAGTTTATTAAATACAGATAGCGAAATTTTACAACAGGTGGATGTGATTAAAAAACAAATCCCTGTTGATCAAGTAGCTACATTTATATATACATCAGGAACTACAGGTACACCAAAGGGTGTAATGTTAACGCATAAGAACGTATATTTTAATTTACAATCTGGTAAAGCAAGTTTTCCTTTTCCCGATGCACCAGATCAAAGAGTCTTAAGCTTTTTACCATTGAATCATATTTTCGAAAAGGTAGCTTCTTATATATATATGTATAGTGGTATGAGCATCTATTATGCCGAAAGTCTTGATACCATTGGAGATAATCTAAAAGAAGTCAAGCCAGATGGATTTTCTACAGTACCTAGATTATTAGAAAAGGTATTTGAAAAAATTATGATCACTGGAGAATCATTAACTGGCATCAAAAGAAAATTATTCTTCTGGGCTGTTGGTTTAGCTGAACAATATGATAATTTAATTCCAGGATCATGGTGGTATCGCACTCAATTAAAGCTTGCGAATAAATTAGTATTTAGTAAGTGGAGAGAAGGATTAGGTGGCAATGTGAAATTTATAGTTACGGGTGGTGCAGCCTGTCAAGTAAAATTATTGCGCATATTCAATGGAGCTCAGATACCAGTGTATGAAGGATATGGTCCAACAGAAAATAGTCCTATCATCAGTGTCAATCAACAAAATCCTGGAGGTTCAAAATATGGAACTGTTGGTCCAGTGATACAAGGAGTAGAATTAAAACTAGAACAAGACGGAGAAATCTGTGTTGCAGGTCCATCTGTGATGTTAGGATATTACAAGCTTCCTGAATTAACAGCAGAAACCATCATTGATGGCTGGTTGCATACAGGAGATATTGGAGAAGTGGTAGATGGTAAATATTTAAAAATTACTGATCGTAAAAAAGAATTATTCAAGACCAGTGGAGGAAAATATGTAGCGCCACAACCTATTGAAAATAAAATGAAAGAAAGTCCTTTCATTGAACAAATTGTTTTGATAGGAGATAACAGAAAATTTGTGAGTGCATTAATTGTTCCAGGTTTTTCAAAATTAAAAGAGTGGGCAAAGCAACATGGCATTGAATATACTAGTAACGAAGAGATCATAAAGAACTCTATGGTACTTGCAATGCTTACTGATATTGTGGATGAATACAATAAATTGTTTAATCAAGTAGAACAGGTAAAGAAGTTTACTTTAATTCCTAGAGAGTTCACTATTGATAAGCAAGAGATGACTCCTAAATTAAGTATCAGAAGAAAGAATGTGATTGCGAATTTTGAAAAAGAGATTGAAGCAATGTATGTTTAGTTCTGTGCTAAATACTTCTCTTTAATAATTGTCTGCACATCCTTGCCTTGAATACGACTCTCTAACCAAGAGATAATATCCAAGTACATAAAGGCGCGACTTTCTAATTTGTTTTTCTCTAAAGGTCTTAATGTATCTAATAAGTCTTGGAAAGATTGATTGATCTCTCCACCTGATTGAATAGATTTTCTAATAAAGTTGAATAATACTTCTTCCACTGCACCCAAGTTATTCATCTTGGCCATAAAACGATACACTGACTTTGATAAATAATTGACTATTTCCATATTGCCCAATTCATAATGAGCAATAAGGTGTAATAATCTAGCATAACATTGTAAATCGTCACGTAGATTTAATTTCCAGTGAATAATTCTATTTAAATAGTCAATCGCTTTGTCAGCCTGGCCTGCACCAAAATACAAACAAGCAATCTTGTAATAGAAAACCAATACCCTATGGCTATCCATATACATTTCAATCTCTTTCAATTTCTCTTCCATGGTAGGGATCATCGCCAGGCCTTCGCTAAAACTTCCTTCTAAAAAGTGTTGGTTAATTTTAGCAATATATAAATACACAAAAGATTGAATCTTATTATTTTGATTGTTCGCCACAATCGGACTCTCCATTACTTTTTCAAGAAGAGCAATAGTCTCTTTAAATTTATCAACGTTGCGTA
>CAZXWT010000182.1:0-2888 GCA_964644475.1 uncultured Sediminibacterium sp.
TAAATTATTTTTTACTAAAATATATATCAGCAAGTAATACTGTTCTTGGATCTGCTGTTATATGAGAAGGCATTTGATCAACTGCAATTTTAAAAGTCTTGTTTTTACTTTCTAAATCTAGTTTGACTATTTTAGAATCTTGGTTATTTTGATTGTAAATAGCAAATTCTATTGGTGTATGAAAAATAAAATTACTTGATTGAGCCTGTGTTAAATCAATCAATACTTCCTTATTTTTTGAATCGTATTTCCAATGACCATCGATTTTTAAAACATAAGGATTGCTTAACCATTGATTTAAATAAGATCTAAGATCTTCTTTGGTATATTCTTGCATTGTTGCAATAAATGCTTCCGTAGTGGTATTGCTATTGAAATACTTTTTATAATAAGCTTGTATTCCTTTTTTAAAGTTTTCGGCACCCATTTTATTTCTAAGCATATGTAAAACCCAAGCACCTTTTTGATAAGTGATTCCACTTGTTACTGCTCCCATCTCTGCAGTTCTATTGTCAACAATGCTAAAACTAGAATCTTTTTTGGTGTAGTCTATAACAAATTTTCTTGCTTTTGCTAAACCTGCAATATATTCATCAGAGCCATATTGATATTCTTGAAATAATAATGTGAAATACGTTGCAAAGCCTTCGCTTAACCATGCATCATCCCATGTAGTTTCTGTAATTGCATTTCCAAACCATTGATGAGCAATTTCATGAATGACTACATTTCTTAATCTTTCTGATTTTTTACCATCTACTAAATTTTCGGCATATAAGATGGCAGATGAGGTTTCCATACCTCCACTTACACTTGGAGATTGTATGTTGGCTAATTTTTCATAAGCAAATGGTCCAACATAAGCCGTATAGAATGCCAATACTTCTTTAGTGGGTGTTTCAAAATCTCTAAATCCGGCTTCTCTGTCTTTAGGATATACCCAGGTTTGTATGGATTTATGATCAAATTCGTCTACATGCTGTACAGCGAATTCAGCTACTCCCAAAACATAAAGCCAGCTTGACACTGGAACATTTTGCTTCCAATGTGTTAAAGTGTTTTCGGCATCTAGTTTGGATTCTTCCATTAATAAACCATTGGACACTACTTTATATTTTGAGGGAGCGATGACAATAAACTCGTTGGTTGCTTTATCATATGGATGATCGATAGTTGGTAGCCAGTGTCTTGTATTATTTGGCCAGTTTTCATTAAAAAAACATCTCTCACCATATTTATTTAAACCAATTTTTAATCCGCCTGCAGGAATACCATGGTATTTAATTGTAAACTCTGCTGCCTCCTCTTTATTGCTTCCCTTTTCCCAATGAATATGTAAATTATTTTCTTGATGTGTAAAACTTACAGGCACTCCATTAAGCAGTACCGCTTCTACTTCCATTCCTTTTTTTAGAGTCGAATTCTTATCAATATTTACAAGATCTAATCTAAAATCTTTTATATTTTCTTTTTTAAATACCAGGCTTACTTTAGTTGTTCCAATAATCTCATCCGTTTTATCTGAGAGTTGAATTTTAAAATTATAATGTATGATATCTACATTGTAATTCTTGGGATAATTATCGGCCCAGGCTGATAATGAAATAACAGTTAAAACAATGGTATATAAATAGATTTTAAATTTCATCTTATTAATTATTGTATGGTTACTGTTTTCAAATAGAAACCTTTGGGATCAACTACTGGTGGAGTAGTACTATTAACAGTTAAACCTTCTTTAGTTAATTTAACTTTTTCAATTTTTCCATTAATCAATATATCCAAAGGCAAATCCATAATATAATTAACTGGCTTAATGTTATATACATGATAGCCGTTTTCTTTTATATTGAATTCTATAGTTTTAATAGTTCTTAAATAAAAATCAAAAAATGGCTTTAATGAATAACCAGCAGCTCCACTAAATAATTCTTCTACATCTTTGGAAGTCACAAAATTGTCATAAGTGTATTTAGGATCTGTTGATAATTTTTTAATCGTTGGGAAAAAAACCTCATCTCCTACTACATATCTTAAACTATGCATGAAAAAAGCCCCCTTAGTGTATATATCATTGCCAGCATAGGTTTCGTCTTCAGATAATTCATCCCCACCTACCATTGGTTTTTTATATTTGATACTTCTTTTCCAGGCTGCAATTATTTTATCATAAGCCTCTTGTCCGCCTAAATCATAATGCGCCAAACCCTCTGCATAAGTGCCAATACCTTCTTGTATCCACATATGCGCCCAATCCTTATTGGTTACTTTATTAGCCCACCATTCGTGTGCGTATTCGTGAAATAAATTATCAGAGTAATCTTCGTTACCTAATTTTTTATATTCAAACTTATTATTAAAAGTAATCATAGTCTGATGTTCCATTCCAGAATTAGGCACTTCAGCAATGCCTATTTTTTCTTTGTACCAGGGATATTCTCCAAAATATTTTTCTAAAATCTTTGTATCTCTAATTTTTGTTGCAATTAATTTTTTGGCATGCATCGTATCTTCTTCTAACACATAAAATTCTACCGGTACAATATTTCCATTAATAGTAGTGTAAGTATCTTTCACCACTTTATATTTTCCAATATTAAATACTACACAATAATTACTAATAGTATAATTTGTTTTCCAATGGAAAGTTGTTTTGTCTTTTTGATTTTTTGTACTTTGTAATAATCCAGGTCCCGCCACTACTAATCCTTTTGGAACAGTGATATGCATGTCAACACCCTCATTAGGTTCATCACTAGGATGATCTTTACAAGGGAAATACATTCTTCCGCCTTCTTTTTGAATATTGATAGATACCCAATCATTACCGATACTATCTTTTGACCAAGTAAATCCTCCTAACCAAGGTGGTTTTACAGCAACTGGCG
>CAZXWT010000183.1:0-2855 GCA_964644475.1 uncultured Sediminibacterium sp.
ATAAAACCCCACATGGTGAGGTTTTATAAAGTTACTATTTAATTAAATTGAAAATTCTATTCCATCTAATGGACTTATCATAACTAAACCATATCAGCGCGGCTTTACCTACTATATGCGTTTCTGGAACAAAGCCCCAAAATCTACTATCTTGGCTTCGATGACGATTATCTCCCATCATCCAGTAATAATCTTGCTGAATGGTATAAGTACTTGAAGGTTTACCATTAATTAAATATTGTCCATTTGATTTGTCTAAAGTATTATGCTCGTATGAAGTAATTAATCTTCTATACAATTCGATAGTAGAATCATTTAATTGAATTTGATCTCCTTTTTTAGGAATTCGTATTGGGCCAAAATTATCTATTGTCCATGGGAAATGTACTAAGTCATTAGGAAATGTATAACCAATGTTTTGATCAACATATAAAGAAACTTGTTTAACCTGTGGCAATCTTCTAACTCTGTTTGCAGCAATTGCTGTCATATTAATTCTAAAAGTATTGCTTGCTCCTTCAACAGGTGCAAAATCTGCAGTTGCCTCAGTGGTATTGATTCCAATACTATCATTGATAAATTCTTCAGTAAAATTTTGTCCATTAGTTACTACCAAATACTCTGTTTGAGCAGCATCAGTCACTAAAGCAGGTTGACTATTTACAAATAAAACTCCATTTTTAATTTCTAATAGATCTCCTGGAATACCTACGCATCTTTTAATATAGTTGTCCGTCTTATCCATTGGATGAACTAATATTGGATAATCTGCTTTTAATTTTTCTCTATCTCCATTGTATTCAGCACTTCTTAACACATCATAATATGGGACCTTACTTCCAAATTCTGGCAAATTAATAATAGTGTCTCCTGCAGGGAAATTAAATACTACTACATCGTTTCTACTAATTTTTCTAATGGCTGGTAGTCTTTGATAATCTAACTGAATTAGTTTAGTATAAGATGGCGTAGTGATAGAGCCGGGCATAGTATTATGTACAAATGGAAATGACAATGGCGTTTGTGGAATTCTAGCACCATAAGTAATCTTATCTACAAATAAGAAATCATTCACCAATAATGTCTTCTCCATACTTTCTGAAGGAATAACATAGGCTTCGAAAATAAAAGTCCTAATTAATGTGGCAGCCACTACTGCAAATACAGCAGCGTCTATCCATTCTCTTGAAGCAGATTTATGATAATGTGCCAAAGCTTTTTCTCCATGCCAAACTCCTTTATCAGAAAAGCCCAAATAAGGCAAATAAATAAAAGGTACGATCACCGTTAATGCATGATCTAATAAGCTAACTCTTTTAAAATGCATTACAAAAATGATACTAATCCATAAGCTTACAAATTGTCCCAATACTGGAATCAATTGTATCCAAAACCAAAATTTAGGAATACCACAAAGCTTCACCACTTCCCAAGTATTATAAATGGGTATGATTGCTTTGTTAGTAGGAACACCCGCTTTTTTCAGCATAGCATAAATACCAATATGCCAACCCAACCAAAATAGTATAAATAGAATCCATCCCATAGTTTGTATATTATGTGTTATAACAAAAATATCCCTTTGTGAGGGATATTTGTATAAAAGATAGTTAATTGTATCATCTAATCCGTAAAAGGCTTAAATCAAGGATTATCTGCCTACTACTTCTTTCACCAATTTCACGGTTCTAGTAACATCAGGAATTGCTAAAGCAGTTAAATTAGGTGCATAGTGCATTGGAGCATCTGCGCTACAGATTCTTCTGATAGGAGCATCTAAATAGTCAAAACCTTCTTTTTGAATTCTATAAGTTATTTCAGAAGATACTGATGCAAATGGCCATTGTTCTTCAACAATCACCAAGCGATTTGTTTTCTTCACACTTTCTAAAATAGTTTCCCAATCCAAAGGTCTGATGGTTCTTAAGTCAATTACTTCTGCACTAATGCCTTCTTTCTCTAATTCTGCAGCAGCACCTAATGCCACTTTCATCATTTTATTAAAAGAAACAATAGTTACATCAGTTCCATGTTTTTTAATATCAGCTTTCCCTAATGGAATATAATACTCTTCTTCAGGTACGTCAGATTTATCACCATACATTACCTCACTCTCCAAGAACATTACTGGATCTTCTTCGTAACGTATAGCTTGTTTTAATAACCCTTTTGCATCATATCCATTAGAAGGAGATACCACTTTTAAACCAGGGATATTGGCTAAAAAACTTTCAAATGCAGTAGAGTGTTGTGCCCCTAATTGACCTGCACTTCCGTTTGGTCCTCTCATCACAATTGGACAACCAATTTGACCACCACTCATCGCCAACATCTTACTAGCTGTATTCAAAATTTGATCCAATGGCAATACGGCAAAGTTCCAAGTCATGAACTCTACGATAGGTCTTAAACCATTTTGAGCAGCACCAACTGCTACTGCTGCAAAACCTAACTCAGAAATAGGTGTATCAATAATTCTTTTAGGACCAAACTCTGCTAACATACCTTGGCTTACTTTGTAAGCTCCATTATATTCAGCTACTTCCTCCCCCATTAAAAGCACACGTTCATCTCTTCTCATTTCTTCATTCATGGCTTCACGAAGGGCTTCTCTAAAGGCTATAGATCGCATGGGTATTCCAGTTTTTATTTGAGTAGCAAAAATAGTATTTTATGAAGGAAAAAAGACTAGTTAGGGGTAAAAAAAATCCCCTCCCGTAAATCGGGAAGGGATTTGGTAAGATAGTTGGGACTAACCCATCCTAGATATCTTACAATATGTTATAAGCGAAGCTAACATAGTACAATCCACCAATTGCAGGACTACCAAATGCAGTTCTGTAATAATGGTTGAA
>CAZXWT010000184.1:0-2848 GCA_964644475.1 uncultured Sediminibacterium sp.
TATGCTTTGTTCATAGAAGTATGCTTAAAGTAGCTCAAATATCCATAATTTTACATGGTTACACAATTAAATATAGCAGCATGAAAATATTCTTTAAATCCTTTTTTGCCAGTTTGTTAGCATTGGTGGTTTTTTCTTTGATTGGGTTTTTTTTATTAATTGGAATTGCTGCTAGTTTTTCAAAAGAAGAGCCTGCAGTTATTGCAGCTAATTCTGTATTGGTAATTGATTTATCAAATGAATATTTGGAACAAGTACAAAATGATCCCATTACAGAATTAGTGAATAAGAAAAATGGTAAAAACCCTAGTTTGTCTGAATTGATTCATTTAATTAATCATGCTAAGAAAGACGATGCTATAAAAGGCATTTATATTAAATGTCAACAAAATCCAAATGGCTATGCTGCATCTGAAGAAATTAGAAAGGCATTAATTGATTTTAAGTCATCTAAGAAATTTGTAATCGCATACGGAGAGACTATTACTCAAAAAGGATATATGGTGGCTAATGTGGCCGATGCAATTTATACGCATCCACAAGGAGGTATCGAATGGAATGGCTTTAATTATGAAACAGTATTCTTAAAAGGCTTATTAGATAAATTAGAAATTCAACCTCAGGTTTTTTATGCAGGTAAATTTAAAAGTGCAACAGAACCATTTAGATATACCCAAATGTCTGAAGCCAATAAATTACAAACCAATGTTTGGTTGGGTGGATTATACAATCAATTTATCGAAAACACTGCTTCTGCGAGAAATTTGAATGCAGATAGCTTGAAAGATTGGGCAAATCAAGGCACCATTCAATCTGCTTTTGACGCATCTAAAAATAGATTAGTAGATGGATTAATGTATGATGATCAAGTGAAAAAAATGATCTCTAAAAAGCTCCAACAAAACGATCAGAAAGAGATTGCTTTTTTAGGCATGGGTGATTATGCAAAATCTGTAGCTATAAGAGGTACAGGTTCAGGGAAAATTGCAGTGGTATATGCAAACGGTGATGTAGTGATGGGCAAAAATCAGCAAAACAGTATTGCAAGCGATGACTTTAGAGTATTGCTACAAAAAATTCGTAAAGATGATAATATCGATGCGGTGGTGATTAGAGTAAACTCACCTGGAGGTAGTGCTTTAGCAAGTGATATTATTTGGAGAGAAATAGATTTATTGAAAAAAGAAAAACCAGTAGTGGTGAGTATGGGTGATTTAGCAGCATCAGGCGGGTATTATATCGCTTGTGGCGCTGATTCTATTTTTGCCAACGCAGGAACTATAACAGGTTCAATTGGTGTATTTTCTGTGGTTCCAAATATCAAAGGGTTTATGAATAATAAATTGGGTATTAGTTTTGATGGAGTGAAAACAGGTCAATATGCAGACATGCCTTCTTCTACTAGACCATTGAATGCAACTGAGCAAAGATTTATGCAAGCTGGCGTGGATAGTATTTATCATACGTTTAAGTCTAGAGTAGCTGCAGGAAGAAAAAGATCCATTGAATATATTGACTCCATCGCACAAGGAAGAGTTTGGATTGGAGCTGATGCTATTAAAATAGGCTTGGTGGATCGTATTGGTACACTGGATGACGCCATTGCCTCAGCGGCAAAGATGGCTAAATTAAAAGGCTACGGCATTAAGGCATATCCTGAATCAAAATCTTTTATAGAATCTTTCATGGAGGAGTATAAAGAAACAGCTAAGGTGAAAGCCATCAAAGAAGAGATTGGTAACACGCAATACGGTATTTTAAAAGAGTTACAGTCCCTAAAGCAAATGATGGGGGCTCCACAAACTCGTTTACCTATCTTTGTAGTGAATCAACCTTAGTGTATGTCATCTTATTTACAGGTAAAAGCCATGTTGGCAATTACTAAAGCAAGTTTAAGGTCTATTTTTAGAAGTCCTTCTGCAGTTATATTTAGTATTGCTTTTCCATTAATTTTTATTTTAGTTTTTGGCTTTTTAAGTAGTGGTGGTAATATAACGGTGAAAGTAGCCATGGATCCAAAGTCGGATACTTCAAATTATATATATACTGCTTTTAAGAAAATCCCAGGTTTAAAAATCACGCCTCCTGATCAGCAAAATATTGATGCTGAATTAGCCAAGGGGAGAATCACTGCATTAATTCATATTGAATCTACCGGAAATCCTAATCAGCCTTATTTAATCAATTTGACAAGTTCAGAAGCTGCGAATCCTCAAAATATTGAAGTGTTGAAATCAATTTTGAATGCAGTGATTAGTAGGGTAAATGATTCAAGTTTTAAAGATCGACCTAGTTATGCTAAAGTGAATAATATTGTCAAAAAAGTGCCAGGTAGGGTTTACAGAACCATTGATTTTATTTTACCCGGTCAATTGGGTTTTTCTTTGTTAAGCGCAGGCGTTTTTGGTGTAGCATTCTTGTTTTTTAATCTAAGACAACAACTGGTTTTAAAAAGATTTTACGCAACACCCATTAGAAGATTGTACATCATACTTGGCGAGGCATTAAGTAGGGTGATTTTCCAATTAATTACGGCAATTATTATTATATCTATTGGTCATTTCGCTTTTCAATTTACTTTAGTGAATGGGTGGTGGACCTTTATTGATATTATGATTTTGAGTTTTATTGCGCTTATCTTATTTATGGGATTTGGATTTGTGGTAAGTGGTTTAGCGAAAACAGAAAGTACCATTCCGCCATTTGCGAATTTAATTACCCTTCCACAATTTTTATTAGCGGGTACTTTTTTCTCTATTGAAAACTTCCCCAAATGGATGCAGCCATTTTGTAATATTTTGCCACTAACGCATTTTAATAATGCTATGCGTAATATTTCTTTTGAAGG
>CAZXWT010000185.1:0-2827 GCA_964644475.1 uncultured Sediminibacterium sp.
AAGGTTTTAGCTCTTCGCTTATCCGCGGCCTAACTTCCAGCTACCGCAAGATTAAGAATGATATGTAATTTTATTTTTGACCAATAAAAAGAGAATATTTACTATTCCGATCGAACGAGAAGACGCGGACGAGCGTCTGATGGAAGCCCGTAAATTCTTCTGCGAGCCGAGAGTGAGGAGTAGTAAATATTCTCTAATATTTTGTTTCTAAAAATTTACATCAAAGAAAATCTAATGCGATTTTAGGAAGGCAATCGCTTTCGTATAAGCGTCGGCTTTAGCGGCAGCATTGAAGGAAGGATTGCTGGGGTTCGCGAATCCATGTCCTGCATCATATCTATTCACAGCTAAATTCTTGCCAGCTTCTTTCATATTTTTTTCAAACTCATCCACCATTGCAGGTGAAGGTGCTTGGTCTTTATTTCCAAAGAAGCCAATGATATCACACTGAATAGATTTTAATTTATCCATATTGGTTTCTGGACGACCATAATACATTACACTGCCTTTTGCTTGAGGTCCAGCAAGTATAGCTGTTTGCAAGCTCCACATACCACCAAAACACCATCCAACACTATAAATATTGGCTTTAGATCCAGCATGTTTAATGGCGCCTTGAATGATAGCAGTCATTCTATTCATATCTGCGCCTCTCATTAATTTCATTGCGCTATCTGGAGTTGCAGCTATTTTTCCATCATACATATCTACTGCAATCACATTCATGTCGCCTAAATCTTTGAAATATTGATCGGCTTCCATTTTAATATTGTCATTTAATCCCCACCATTCTTGTATAACAATTAACCATTTATTGGATTTCTTTTTTGCTGGAATAAAATATGCATTGGCTTTATTGCCATCTGCGGCATCAAAACTGATCATAGATCCCATTAAGTCGCTCGGATTCACAGTAATTGGAGAGGGATGCAAGCTAGCAAATGCAGGGGTAGATGCCTCTAATTGATAAGCTTGTTGAGTTTCCATATTTAAACATTCTATTACATCGGCTTTTTGAACTGTTGGATGTTGGGCTTTTTTCCATTCCCAGCTAGTTAAAACAAGGGCAAAAAGGGTAATGCTTAAGAAAAGGACTGATTTTTTCATATTTTTTGGTTTTTGGGGTGAAGATGTTCACTTTTAAATAACATTTATAAACATTTATTGTTCAGCGTAAAACCCATTTTGTAGGGGGCTTTTTTTCGCGTATTTTTGTATGACCTCTAAGAAATTTTCCTAAAAAAAGACGGTCACATTAAAAAACCAATTGAATGAGTATTCATCAATAGGCAACTATTGCTGGGATTCCTTTTTCAATATTATATGAATTTACAATTATGGCAAAGTATATTTTTGTTACAGGTGGTGTTACAAGTAGTTTGGGAAAAGGTATTATTGCTGCATCCTTAGCTAAACTATTACAAGCAAGAGGTATTAGTACCACTATTCAAAAATTTGATCCATATATTAACGTAGATCCAGGTACATTGAATCCTTATGAACATGGGGAATGTTATGTAACAGAAGATGGGGCAGAAACCGATTTGGATTTGGGGCACTATGAGCGTTTTTTAAATACACCAACTTCCCAAGCGAACAATGTTACTACAGGTAGAATTTATCAAACAGTAATTAATAAAGAAAGAGCAGGAGAGTTTCTGGGTAAAACAGTTCAAGTCGTACCTCATATTACAGATGAGATTAAACATAGAATGTTGTTATTGGGTAAGGATGGAAAATATGATGTAGTGATTACGGAGATTGGAGGAACAGTAGGTGATATTGAGAGTTTGCCTTTTGTGGAAACGGTTCGTCAAATTCAATGGGAATTACCAGAGGAAGATGTGATGGTAGTGCATTTAACTTTGATCCCTTATTTAAAAGCTGCAAAAGAATTAAAAACAAAACCAACACAACATAGTGTTAGAATGTTAAGTGAGACAGGCGTTCACCCTGATGTAATTGTTTGTAGAACAGAAGAGCCTTTAAATGATGATATAAAAAGAAAAATAGCTTTATTCTGTAATGTAAAACCAGGTGCGGTAATTGAGGCTGCTGATGCAAGTACTATTTACGAAGTACCTCTTTTGATGCAGAAAGAAAAACTAGATGAGATTGTTTTAAAGAAATTAAAAATTGAGACCAATACTGCTCCAGATCTAACTAAGTGGAATGCATTCTTAACAAAGTTGAAAAACCCAAAGAGTACTATTCAAATCGGTTTGATTGGTAAATATATTGAATTACAAGATGCTTATAAGTCTATTCTAGAAAGCTTTATTCATGCTGGTGCAATGAATGAGGTAAAAGTGAAAGTGGTGAATATTCATAGCGAGAACTTGACTAAAGAAAATGTAAACGATCAATTAAAAGGATTACATGGTTTATTGGTTGCTCCAGGTTTTGGTAATAGAGGTATAGAAGGAAAAATTATTGCTGTTCAATATGCAAGAGAAAATAAATTACCATTCTTTGGTATTTGTTTAGGTATGCAAATGGCAGTGATTGAGTTTGGTAGAAATATATTAGGATTGCCTAAAGCACATTCTGTTGAGATGGATCCAAATAGTCCAGATCCAGTAATTAATATGATGGAAGAGCAAAAGCGTATTACCATGATGGGTGGAACAATGCGTTTAGGTGCATATCCTTGTAAAATTACTGAAGGAACTTTAGCACATCGCATTTATGGATCAACCGAAATCAGCGAACGCCATCGTCATAGATATGAATTTAATAATGCTTATTTAAAAGCCTTTCAAGATGCCGGAATGGTGACAAGTGGGGTAAATCCAGCTACCGGTTTAGTGGAAATTGTGGAATTGCC
>CAZXWT010000186.1:0-2778 GCA_964644475.1 uncultured Sediminibacterium sp.
ACCTGTAGACATATTCAAATTTTTATAAAACACCCCCTCAAAAGCCAGCCTTTGTCTAGTTAAAACTAATGGCACCCTGATAGGTGTTTTATCATCAACTAATTGCAAATGGACTTCATTATACCAATTCCAATGAGTAGACAATTTAATTTGATTCGCTATTTGTGCATTGATATAATGAATAGTCCCTTGATAGATAGCTGCATTATACCCTGATGAAAAATATTGATAATTATTAATTAACTGATAAGCTATAGAAGTTTTCCAGGCCTTTTTCATATTGCCTGTAGCTGCGGAAAACTGAATATGGTTTTCCTTCTTTATGCTGCTTAGTCCAATAATTGGAAAGTCTGAAATACCCATTGCATTGGTAGATGGTGTTCTATTGACATTATTAAAAGACAACTGAACATAGTTTCCTTTTTTGTTCAACAAACTTGTTAGAGATGCTTTTGCTAAATAATCTCCAGCATGATATCCTACAAGATATAATTGTCCAGTCAAATCAATATCCCAAACCTGATTTTTAGTCTTATTTTTATAAGCACCAAATCCATAAGAGTCCTGAGCTGACCATGCATTTCTATTTAAAAAACTTCCTGATTGATTAGAGATACCTCCTCCAATTTGCAAAAATTGATTACTATTGTTTTTCTGAGGATAACTAATCAAACTGAATTCATTGCTCAATACATTCCATTGATCCCTGAACTTGATTGTGCCACTTAATTCATTAGGATAATTAAAATAGCTAGCGTAGTTTAATGCGTTGGGGTTTGCATCTTGAAAAAGAAACTGTTGTTGTTGATATTTGATTTCATTTTGAAATCTCAATCTTGGATAAAAAAGATATGTCGTAACAGTATCTTTCACTACAGAATCTTTTTGACCTAGATCATAGGTTTGCTTCCACAACAAGGTATTATCTTGATATATTGTACCAGTGGAAATATTGGTATTGAATGGATTTCTAAAAGAAGCACTACTCACACCCAATCTTGTTTCCAATTCATAGGGATTATTTAAAGCCAAACTGTCTAATCTTGCAGCATTAATTAATCCTCCATTTTCTGAAGAAGCTGTTTTATTATTCAACATTACCCAAAAACTCTCATACCTTTTTCTTTTAGATTGAAAATGGGCAGTGATGCGCATATTGCTAAAATTAGCTTGCTGGTTTTTTAAATTACCAGGTGAATTGCTAAATCTATAATCAAAAGAAAAATTCAATTGTTGTTTTTTATTTTGAGTATGTTTCAACTCTACTAGCTGCTCTCCTTTCCCTCCCAATAAATAGACTAGTTCTGTATAGGGTCTTGTAGTTTGATAAAAGGGAGTAGCTGCAAGGGTATAATTATATACTTCATATTGATGAAAACCAGCATCGAAACCTGCTTTCCAAACAGGAGATAAAATATAGGAATTAGAAGCGGTTCCAGTATTTCCCAAGTTGTAGTAAGTATAGGGCACTGGGAAACGTTTGTAAAAGTCATTTACAGAACTATCATGTTGCTTAATTTCATTACTATTATACAGTTTGTAAAAAATAGTAATAGAATCTGCATTTTTATCTCTTCTTTGCAAAGAATCTCCGCCAGTTTTTGCCCCCATCATTCTCCCACCCATTCCTGACATAGTATTAAATGAACCTGAACGCATTTGACCAAAGCCAGATGCATAGAGAGTCATTAAAAATCCAAGAATGAATAAACGCTTCAATGGTATATTTTTTTAAGCAATTGCTTTTACTAAATCACTAATAATTAAAGTCAACTTAGGCTCGGCAGCATTAGCAGCTTCTAATACTTCTTGATGGGTGATTACATTATTATCTTCACGAATACCTAAATCAGTTACAACACTAATGGCGAAAACACGCATTCCACAATGAACTGCTGCAATATTTTCTTGAACAGTACTCATACCAACTACATCTCCTCCAACAATCTTAATTAATTTATATTCAGATCTAGTTTCAAATGTTGGACCTGTCACGCCTACATATACCCCTTCGTGCACTTTAATTTGATGAGCTGCCGCAATAGCTTTTGCCTTATCAATAAAATCTTGTGCATAAGGCTCACTCATATCGGGGAATCTAGTACCTAATTCCGTTTCGTTTTTGCCAAGCAAAGGATTGATAGTGAAAAAGCTAATATGGTCCTTGATAATCATCAAGTCACCTACTTGATAATCTGGATTCACACCACCTGCTGCATTCGATAAAATCAGGTTTTTTACGCCTAATAATTTTAAAACTCTCACTGGAAAAACAACTTGCTCTGGACTATATCCTTCATAGAAGTGGAATCTGCCTTCTAATACCCACACTTTTTGTCCATTTAATATACCTAATATTAATCTACCCTTATGCCCTTCAACTGTACTTACTGGAAAATTAGGAATGGCAGTGTACGGAATCTCAAACTCTGTTTGAATTTTAGTGGACAGATTACCCAAACCACTACCTAAAATAATAGCAGTTTCAGCCTTTGCGGCTATTTTAGATTGTATAAAATTAGCTGTCTCGTGTAATTGATTCATCAAGTTGCTCATATTCGTGCTTTAATTAGGCACAAATATAACTTATTTACTTAGTTTCTGACTGCAAAACCATATAAGCAATTACTGCACTAATCACCATAAATACTGCTCCTAGTAGAAAGGACGCTCCTGGAAAATAGATTGCATTTGTTGGTTTAGTGAAATAAGCAAATAAACTGGTCATCACCAATGGTCCAATAATGGAAGTAACACTCATGATACTAGTTAAAGAAC
>CAZXWT010000187.1:0-2772 GCA_964644475.1 uncultured Sediminibacterium sp.
GTGAATTTTATCACATGGCCCGGTTTGTTTTTGATGTGGTTTTATTATAGTACTGGTGTGGCATCTCAGTTATTTCATGGAGATCCTGTTACGAGTAGCGATGTGTTCACGATGGGATTAGAGCATGCTAATACTACTTCAGCTATTTTAAATTTAGTAACTTTTGGTTTTTCATTTACCCTGCCTTTTTGGGTAAGTAAACTAGGAAAGAAGTATACCCATGCTATGTGTTTATTAATTGGTGCTATAGGTTTAATTTCTGTTTATTATATACAAACACCTAATTACTTATATATTAGTATGGGATTGGTGGGTATTGCTTGGGCATCGATATTATCAATGCCTTATTCCATGTTAGCAGGATTTATCCCAGAACAAAAAATGGGAATCTATATGGGTATCTTTAATTTCTTTATCGTTTTACCTGAAATTATTGCTTCCTTATTTTTCGGAAAAATCATGTCTATTTTTTTACATAACGATCGTTTAATGGCAGTTCAGATTGGAGGTTTCTTATTGTTAACTGCTAGTATTATTTGTGCAATTATTATTAAAGAAGAAAATAAATCGTAGATGAGAAATAGTTTTTTATTAAAAAAGCAATTTGCAATTGCAGGTTTGCTAGTATTATTTTTTTGCACTAATCTGAAAGCTCAGTCTATTGAAGCTTATCCAACTAATTGGTTTGTGAAGATGCATAATAAAGAGGTGCAAGTATTAATTAGAGCAACCAATGAAGATTTAACCAATGCTACTTTACAAATTAATTATCCTGGGGTTAGCTTAAAAAAAATACATCATTTTACTAATGGTCATTATTTGGCGGCTGATTTAATCATAGATTCAAAAGCTAAACCAGGTAATTTAAATTTCGTCATTAAAGCAACTGGAAAGACAATTAATTTTAATTGGACATTGAAGGAAAGAAGAGCTGGCTTAGGTAAATCTTTTGCACAAGGATTAACATCTAGTGATTTGGTTTATTTCTTAATGCCTGATAGATTTAGTAATGGAGATCCAACCAACGATCGAATCGCAGGTCTTAAAGATCAATCCTTAAATAGAGACTCTATTTTCTTAAGACATGGTGGTGATTTGAAAGGGGTTACAAATCATTTGGATTATATTCAAAAATTAGGTGCCAATACATTATGGATGACTCCTGTGGTTGAAAATGATATGCCAGATAGAACCGAACATGGATATGCTGCAACTAATAATTATAAAATCGAATCAAGATTTGGTGGGGACAAAGCTTATTTGGCATTAAGTGACAGTTTGCATAAGAGAGGAATGAAATTAGTACAAGATATTGTGTACAATCATTTTGGAAGATTTCATTTCTTAGTTCAAGATGCTCCTGACAAAAATTGGCTACATCAATGGCCTACATATACACAAACCCATTATAGAGAACAAGCGATTTTTGACCCTTATCATGCTGCAACAGATGCAAAACGTATGATTGATGGTTGGTTTACGACAGAAATGCCAGACGTAAATCAAGAGAATCCTTTTGTAGAAAAGTATTTAACACAAAATGCAATATGGTCTGTTGAAACTTATGGAGTAGATGCTTTTAGGGTTGATACATATAAATATTGTAATGTAGAAGTAATGAATCGATTGAATAAAGCATTACTAGATGAATATCCTAAAATATTTACTTATGGTGAATGTTGGGTGGATGGTGTTGCAGCACAAGCTTATTTTATTGAAAATAATTTGAATCTACCATTCAAAAGTAATTTGAAAGCAACTTCAGATTTTACACTATTATTTGGAGGAATTTTGCCAGCTTTAAATGAATCCAATAATTGGAATAATGGAGTGATTAAATTGTATACTACATTATCATATGACTTCTTATACAAGAAGCCTTACAATAATGTGATTTTCTTAGATAATCATGATATGACAAGAATTCATTCTTCATTGGGAGAAAGTATCCCCAAGACTAAGATGGCTTACGCATGGTTATATACTTGTCGAGGAATTCCACAATTGTATTATGGATCTGAAATTTTGATGAAAGGTATTTCAAATCCTGATGGTTGGGTTAGATTGGATTTTCCGGGTGGATGGGCAGGGGATAAAAAGAATGCATTTACTGAACAAGGTTTAAGTAAAGAAGAAGCCGATTTCTTGCATTATGTTCAAAAATTAGGTACCTACAGAACGAGTTCTTCTGCAATAAAAACTGGAGAAATGATGCAATACTTGCCAGATGATGGTTTGTATGTTTATTTTAGATATGATTCAACAAGTACTGTAATGTGTGTAATGAATACCGACACAAAATTAAGGGAAGTGAATTTTTCTAAATATGCAGAAAGAACACATACATTTACAGGAGGAAAAAATATCATTTCTGGAAATAAAATTGGTTCTCAATTTTCTATACCTGCAATGAGTATGCAAGTAATCGAATTAACTAAATAATATGTCAAAATACGAGGATATCCATTTTGTAGATGCTGCACAACCTGTGTGGAATTATTCTTTATTTACAGAAGAGGATATCCATAATTTTCAAAACGGTACTCACTATAGTTTATATAGGGTTTTTGGTAATCATCAAATTGAAGTTTTAAATACCAAGGGAACTTATTTTAGTGTCTGGGCACCTAATGCGACGGCTGTTTTTGTTACTGGAAATTTTAATGATTGGAATAAAACATCACATCCTTTAAAAGTAAGATTAGATAGTTCGGGTATTTGGGAGGGTTTTATACCCAATGTGTTAAATGGCGAAGTGTATAAATACCATAT
>CAZXWT010000188.1:0-2769 GCA_964644475.1 uncultured Sediminibacterium sp.
AAAACCCTTTGACAATATTAAAATCGGTAACGGTTTCTGGTAATGCTGCTTTAATTGCGCTTCCTAATTCTTGACCCAATGCATCTGGTGATTTACCTAATTGTTTTACAAAAGCAAATAATACGATGGTATAATCGCCCTCAAATTCAGGTTTAGTAGCATTCACTAATACCTGTTCAGGGGTGATTGAAATGCCATATAAAGTATTAATACAATGAGCAGTGGTCTGCTTGATATTCGTTATCAGATTCATAAAATTGGGTTACCGACTGCAAAAGTAATTAATTAAGATTACCTTTGGAGCATCCATGTTGAAACTACACGATTTTATTAGCAAGCTCATTCTTGATCTAATTGATTGGGTGTATCCCATTTTCAAGAAATTCATGCCTTTAAAAACCTTCCGTTATGCCGCTTGTGGTGGTGCTAATACGGTATTGGATATCTTTCTTTTCTTTGTCTCTTATAATTATATATTACATAAGCAACCTCAGCATATAGGTTGGTTAACGATAAGCCCGCATATTGCATCCTTTATGATTAGCTTTTGTGCCACTTTCCCTATTGGATTCTATCTAAGTAGATATGTAGTTTTCCAAGAGACTTCGGTTAAAAAGAGCAAGCAATTATTTAAGTATTTCTTTGTGGTATTGGGTTGTATCTTGCTTAACTATATCTTCTTAAAGCTATTCGTAGACTATTTTGGATGGTATGCCACTCCCGCTAAGATTGTGACCACCTTCTTTGTAGTCATTTTTAGCTATACCAGTCAGAAGAATTTTACCTTTAAAGGCAGTCCTGAAATCGTTTAAACTGCCAAATTCGGCCCAATTATAGGCCAGATTCGCTCATTGCTGACAATATTTCACCCCTTTTTAGCCTTTGGCATTATGGCATAAAGATTGCTTCTATGATGATAATTAATCATTGAAAATCAATCATTATGGGAAAAATAATCGGAATTGACTTAGGTACTACAAATAGTTGTGTATCGGTAATGGAAGGTGGCGAACCTGTTGTAATCGCTAATGACGAAGGAAGAAGAACTACCCCTTCGGTAGTGGCTTTCTTAAAAAATGGCGAGCGTAAAGTAGGAGATCCTGCTAAAAGACAAGCTATTACCAATCCGCAAAACACTATTTCTAGTGTGAAGCGTTTTATGGGACGTCGTTTTAACGAGGTAACTAGTGAGTTAAGTTTAGCAAGTTATAAAGTGGTTCAAGGAGATAACGATACAGTACGTGTTCAAATTGAAGATCGTATGTATACACCTCAAGAAATTTCTGCAATGGTGCTTCAAAAAATGAAGAAGACTGCAGAAGATTATTTAGGTGCTGAAGTAACAGAAGCGGTTATTACTGTTCCTGCTTATTTTAACGATGCTCAAAGACAAGCAACTAAAGAAGCTGGTGAGATTGCTGGATTGAATGTTCGCAGAATTGTAAACGAACCAACAGCAGCTGCATTAGCATATGGTTTAGATAAAAAGAATACTGAGCAAAAAATTGCTGTATTCGACTTAGGTGGTGGTACTTTTGATATTTCTATCTTGGATTTAGGAGATGGAGTATTCGAAGTAAAATCAACTAATGGTGATACACATTTAGGTGGTGATGATTTTGATAAAGTAATCATGGATTTCTTGGCAGATGAATTCAAGAATCAAGAAGCAATTGATTTAAGAAAAGATCCAATGGCTTTACAACGTTTAAAAGAAGCAGCAGAGAAAGCAAAAGTGGAATTGAGTTCTTCTTCTGAAACAGAAATCAACCTGCCTTATATTACAGCAGTGGACGGCGTTCCAAAGCACTTAGTAGTAAAATTAACAAGAGCTAAATTTGAATCTTTAGCAGATAATTTATTCGAGCGTTGTTTAAAGCCATGTGAAGCTGCATTAAAAGATGCTGGTTACTCTACATCACAAATTGATGAAGTAATTTTAGTAGGAGGTTCTTCAAGAATTCCTAAAGTACAAGAGATTGTAGAAAAGTTCTTTGGTAAAAAACCAAACCGTTCAGTAAACCCAGATGAGGTGGTTGCAATCGGTGCTGGTATCCAAGGTGCGGTATTAACAGGAGATGTAAAAGATGTATTGTTATTAGATGTTACTCCATTAAACTTAGGTATCGAAACGATGGGTGGTGTAATGACAACAATGATTGCTTCTAATACAACTATCCCTACAAAGAAAACAGAAGTGTATTCTACAGCTAGCGATAATCAACCAGGTGTACAAATTCATGTATTACAAGGTGAGCGTCCAATGGCAAGTCAAAATAAAAGTTTAGGTATGTTTAACTTGGATGGTATTCCACCAGCTCCAAGAGGTGTACCTCAAATTGAAGTAACTTTTGATATTGATGCGAACGGTATCTTAAACGTAAGCGCAAAAGATAAGGGTACAGGTAAAGAACAAAAAATCAGAATCGAAGCGGGTAGTGGTTTAAGCAAGGAAGAAATTGAAAAAATGAAAGCCGAAGCTAAAGCGAACGAAGCTTCTGATAAAGCAGAAAGAGAAAGAGTAGAGAAATTGAACCAAGCGGACAGTATGATTTTCCAAACGGAGAAGCAATTGAAAGAATTTGGTGACAAGATCCCTGCAGATAAAAAAGCACCTATTGAGACTGCTTTGGCAAGCTTAAAAGAAGCGCACCAATCTCAGGATGTTGCTAAAGTGGACACTGCTTTAGAAGCAATGAACACGGCTTGGACTGCTGCAAGTGAAGATATTTACAAAGCACAACAAGCAGGCGCAGCGGAAGGAGCTGG
>CAZXWT010000189.1:0-2753 GCA_964644475.1 uncultured Sediminibacterium sp.
AGATTATGGAAGATATGCAAAGAGGTGGTGGAATGGGAGGATTCAGAATAAGAGCCAACTAATTTGATTTACATTCTATAATAGTCGGTATTTCCAACCGAAGACAATGCTGCGTGGCTCCCCAATATAATAGGAGTACGCAGCATTTCCTTTTACACTAAAGTTCTTAGTGGCCATAGTAGAATAATAAGTATTGGTGGCATTTAAAATTTGAATCCAGATGGTGTTTTTCTTAAAACTATAATTGGTTCTCCAATGAATGACATCAAATCCTGGATATTTGGTTTGATTTATTTCGTCCATAAAATAACTGGACTGGTGTTGCCATTCTAAAGAACTATTCAAAGTTTTACTCCAATTAAATTGAACTTGAGAAACACTCCAAAAACTAGGTGCCGCACTCATTGTTTTTCCACTAATATCTACTCCTTTTAAAATTGTTTTTTGGTATTGATGTATTGCATTGGTTGCATTGATAGTCAAACTAATCAAACGATTAATAGGATATACAATTTTATATTCAATGCCAAGGTGTTTAGTAGCGCCTGTATTTTGGTTTAAGTTTACACCATCAGGCTGTCTTACAGATACAATCTCATTGGTGCCATTTAGTTGGTATAGGCTTAACTCGGCCTGTAATTTATTCAACAAGATCCATCCACCAATTTCGTAATTCACGAATGATTGAGGTAATAAGTAAGGAACTCTTATAGCATTGTAAATTTCCGTAATCTGTGGTGGAACAAAACCATGGCTATAGTTTAGATATGCACCAATGTATTTTTTATTATACGTAAATCCAATTTTAGGGCTTAAGTTGGTAAATACATTATTTGAAGAAGGGGTTCCAAAATTTAATTTATTTTGAAATTGGTATTCAAAGTGATCGTAGCGTAATGAAGCATTATAATTAAAACCATTTCCCAATTTTCCTAGAAAATTTACATATGCTGCTTTATTATAAATATTGGTTTTATAATTGGTGATAACTGAATCTGGATTTCTTTGACTAAACTTTGTGTACTTATTTAAAGCAAGGTCTTTAGTGATATCAATAAAAGAAGCATTCAATCCTTGTTTGGTTAAATCTCCATAAGCGCCAACAATTAATTTAGCATTAATGGTGCTAATATTAATTTGATTTTGAAGATCAAGGACAATAGCGTCAAAGCGATTACTATTGACCTGTCCTTTAAATTGAGTTGGATTGTTGGTAGAAGCAATTGAATAAGTAGGATTTTGATCCATTGTGTTCCCACGATACATAATATTGGCAACTATAGTAGATTGTTTACTTAAATGGTATTCCAAATTTTGTCTCCAACGTATCAAATTTATTTTTCTGTAAGTAAAGCTTTGTTGGCTTGAAAAATCTTTATTGGCAAAATGGATACTATCTACAGATCCGGTCATTTGTGTGAAGAAGTTCATCCATTGAAAAGTTTGATAACCACTTAACTTTTTATTGAACACAAAATCTTTTCTAATACTTAAAGCTTGCTTATTAAAATTGGAATAATCTAAAGTTCCATTTTTTTGATCTGTCCAACTTGCATTCACATTCCATCCACCCTTTTTTGCAGGAAGGGTATATTTCAAGCTAATTTTTTTTAGACCAGTAGAGTTAATAAATGCGTCAAGTTCTCCTTTTTTAATGGTTGGCTTCTCTGATAAGACATTTATAATACCTCCAATGGCTTCTGCACCATATAAAGCAGATGCTGGGCCTTTTATTATCTCAATAGAATGAATATTACTAGTGTTTATTTCAATTAATGCATTGCTACTAAATAATCCACTTGTTCTAATGGGTAAACCATCTTCCAAATATAGATAGAGACCCTTCAGTGAAATAGGTTGTCTAATACTCATCATGTGTTGCTCACCTCCAATACTAGGCATATATACTCCACTTACTTTATTTAATAAGTATTCAATTCTGGGTGCATTGGTTTGCTCAATAATTTTGGGAGATAGAATGGAGATCGCAATGGGTGCTTCTGTTCTTTTTTGCTGGACTTTATTACCAGATACAATCACCGGATTGAGTGTTTGTGAACTAGTATCTATATTTTGGCTCCAAGCACTAGGTGTAAGAAAGAAGTAATAAAGAACAAGGCCAATGCGAATTTTCATAGCGCAAATTTAATGCTTAAGCATTGGTATAAAACAAAAAGCCTCCGAGTGATCGGAGGCTTCAGTCATCTTTCTTATTATATACTTAAAACACTATTCGTGGTTCCGAATACATTTTGGGTAGCTTCGGCAGCTGGGTCAGTAATCCAGTTCTTCTTGTCTACTAAATACTTAAATTCATGTTGAGAGTCTTTAGGCAAGTTCACATCTACACTAAAGCTGCCATTTTTCTTTTTGGTCATCAAAAGTCCTTTTTTCCATTCACCATTTAAACCTAAGATTTCTACTTTCTTTGCTTCAATGTCTAAGTTGAATTTAACCTTACAATAGTCCTTGGTCTTGAAATATTTCTTTTCTACCATAATTAATGTGTTAATTGTACACTTTATACCCCAATTCATAAAAAGTAACCCAATTAGACATAAAAAAAGGGCCAAGCAAGCTTGACCCTCGTAATAATCCATAGCTTTCCCCCAAAAGCTGGTGCAATATTAGACTCATTTCAAAAAATTAATAGGTAATCTGTTACTAAATAGGAACCTTTATAGGTTATTTCTTATATTTGAGTTAGAATTAATTATAATATATGGGTTACTTTCCTATCTAATTAATTGATT
>CAZXWT010000190.1:0-2717 GCA_964644475.1 uncultured Sediminibacterium sp.
TATATGGTCGCCCAAAAAGTATCCACTCAATTTGGAATAAAATAAAAAAGAAAGGAGTAAGTTTTGAAGAGGTATACGATTTATTTGCCATCAGGGTAATCATTGATGTTCCTTTAGAAATAGAAAAAGAAGCTTGCTGGAAAGTATACTCTTTGATAACAGACGAATACCTTCCTTCTCCGGAGAGATTAAGAGACTGGTTGAGTAATCCCAAGAGCAATGGATACGAAGCATTGCATACAACTGTAATGGGACCGCAAGGTAAATGGGTGGAAGTACAGATTCGAACTAAGAGAATGAATGAAATTGCAGAGAAAGGTTTGGCTGCTCATTTTAAATACAAAGAAGGAACTGCTTCTGAAGATAGATTTGATAAATGGTTTGTACAAATCAGAGAAGCACTAGGCAATCAACAAGAAGATGGTGTAGATTTTTTACAAGATTTTAAAACCTCTTTTTTGGCAGAAGAAATTTATGTGTATACGCCAAAAGGAGAAGTGAAAATGCTTCCTACCAATAGTTCTGCTTTAGACTTCGCATTTTATATACACACTGCAATTGGTTCAAAATGTATTGGAGCAAAGGTGAACCACAAACTAGTACCTATTGGACATAAATTAAGAAGTGGGGACCAAATAGAAATCATCACTAGTAATAAACAAAAGCCTAGTGAAGATTGGTTAAACTTAGTGGTAACAGCAAAGGCTAAAAACAGTATTAAAGATGCCCTTAGAGAAGAAAAAAAATCTATTGCAGAAGAAGGCAAATATACCTTACAAAGAAAGTTAGAGAGTATTGGTGCAGCATACAACCCATACAATATTGACCAATTGGTTGCGTATTATAAATTGCCCAGTCAATTAGATTTACATTATCATATTGCAACCAAGAAAAATGACTTGAAAGACCTCAAATTATTTCAAGTTATTGGAGATAAAATTGAAGCCCCAAAGCCAATTCAATCAACTAACGAAAACGAATCGGCCGTTTACGACCCAACACAAAAAACCTATTCTAAGAAAGATTCTGAATTAATCATCTTTGGTGAATCGAGCGACAAGATTCAATATAGTTTAGGTAAATGTTGCAACCCTATTCCGGGCGATGATGTATTTGGTTTTGTGAGTACTGGTAAAGGATTAATTATACATAGAACCAACTGCCCAAATGCAACTCAATTATTAGCCAATTATGGACATAGAGTAGTAAAGACCAAATGGGCTAAAAACAAAGAGATCTCTTTCCTAACAGGCCTTCGTATTGTTGGATTGGACGATGTGGGCGTTGTGAATAAAATTACTAACATTATCAGCGGCGAATTGAAGATTAATATTGCCGCTTTAACCATCGAATCCACTGAAGGGCTGTTCCAAGGCACCATTAAAGTGTATGTGCATGACAAGGATGAATTAGAAGTGCTTGTGGATAAAATAAAATCTTTGAATGGAATTCAGCGAGTAGATAGATTTGATACTGAGAGCGTGTAAAAAAAACATATTTTTGCTACTCAAATACAAAATCATGGTAGATGTAATTTTAGGCCTACAATGGGGTGACGAAGGAAAGGGTAAAATCGTAGATTATTTTGCTCCTAATTACGATGTTATCGCAAGGTTTCAAGGCGGACCCAACGCAGGTCATACTTTATATGTGAATGGCACTAAAATGGTATTGCATCAAATACCTTCTGGTATTTTTCACCAAGATAAAATCAATATTATAGGAAATGGTGTAGTGTTAGATCCTGTGACATTGAAAAAAGAATGTGATGCTGTAGCTACCATGGGCGTAGACGTGAAGAAAAATTTATTTATATCTGAACGTACCAATATCATTATTCCTTCTCATAGAGCATTAGACAAAGCTTCTGAATTAGCTAAGGGAGAAGCTAAGATCGGTTCTACCTTAAAAGGTATTGGACCAGCTTATATGGATAAGACAGGTAGAAACGCATTAAGAGTTGGTGATTTATTGGATAAGAAATTTATCAGCAAATACATTGCTTTAAGAATGAAGCATCAAAAGATCTTGGATAGCTATAATTTTAATGAAGATATTTCTGAAATGGAGTCGGAGTTTTTCGAAGCCATTGAATTCTTAAAAACATTGAACATTATTAATTGCGAGTATTTTATCAATGATCAAATTTCAAAAGGTAAAAAAGTATTAGCAGAAGGCGCACAAGGATCTATGTTGGATATCGATTTCGGTACTTTCCCATTTGTTACTTCTTCTAATACAATTTCTGCAGGCGTATGTACCGGATTGGGTATTTCTCCGAAACAAATTGGAGAAGTATTTGGTATTACAAAAGCATATTGTACTCGTGTTGGTAGTGGACCATTCCCTACAGAATTATTTGACGAGAAAGGAGAAGAATTAAGAAAAATAGGATCTGAATTTGGTGCTACAACTGGCAGACCGCGTAGATGTGGCTGGATCGACTTAGTTGCTTTAAAATATACCTGCATGATTAATGGTGTAACGCAGATTATTATGACAAAGGCAGATATTTTAGATTCTTTCAAGGAATTAGAATTAGGGGTAGCTTACGAAATGGAAGGAAAGCAAATAGATTTTGTTCCATTCCAATTAGTTGGAACACCAGTAAAACCAATTTGGAAAAAAATGACAGGTTGGAATATAGATTCAAGCAAGATGAAACAAGCACAAGAGATTCCTGCTACGATGAAAACATATATAGAATTTATTAATAG